>NZ_JANXMI010000306.1 GCF_025354735.1 Rugamonas sp. | reverse complement strand
CCGTACCACGGACGTGACCGGTTCGATCGAGTTGCCAGCGGACAAAGAAATGGTCATGCCAGGCGATAACGTGTCGATCACCGTCAAGCTGATCAACCCGATCGCGATGGAAGAAGGTCTGCGCTTCGCTATCCGTGAAGGCGGTCGTACCGTCGGCGCCGGCGTTGTTGCGAAGATTATTGCTTAATAACGCCAAGGGGGCTGCCCTTGCAAGGGCAGCCTGCTACGCCGTTGTTGCCAAGATCATCGCCTAATTATTTAGCGCGATAAAACAGGGTCGGCATGGTGTGATATCATGCCGACCCTGGTTCCAAAATCGTTCTTTTAAAAATTGCTGGCGCTACAAAGTAGCCAGTTCGCTCTTTTAAGGAAATATCATGTCCGCACCAAACCAAAAAATCCGCATCCGCCTGAAAGCTTTCGATTACAAGCTGATCGACCAGTCCGCACTGGAAATCGTCGAAACGGCCAAGCGCACCGGCGCCGTCGTCAAAGGCCCAGTCCCACTGCCTACCCGTATTCAGCGTTTCGACGTTCTGCGTTCGCCGCACGTCAACAAGACCTCGCGCGACCAGTTCGAAATCCGCACCCACCAGCGCCTGATGGACATCGTCGACCCTACCGACAAGACCGTTGACGCGCTGATGAAGTTGGACCTGCCAGCTGGCGTTGATGTCGAAATCAAACTGCAGTAATCGTAGTTAAAGCCGGCCGGCGGACTCGTTCCGCCGCCAGCTTCGATGGGGCCGGGCCGGTTCGCAATCGCGAGCATGCCCGGCCCCATTTTTATTGGGCGATGCGAAGCGCGGTCTATTTGTGCAGGCCCAGCTCGCGCAGGCGCTCTTGCAGATACTGGCCGGCCAGGTAGCGCGGCGACAGCCGCACCTCGTTGCGCGGCTGGAAGAAGAAGGGCAGCGACAGGCGCGGCTGCGCACGCGCGGCGCCGGCCGGATTCTGCACCCGGTGCGAGGTCGAGGGATAGTAGCCGCCCGACGCTTCCTGCAGCATGTCGCCGATGTTGACGACCAGGTTGCCGAAGTCGCATGGCACGTCGTGCCAGCGGTCGCCGCTGTCGCGCACTTGCAGGCCCGGCTCGCTGGCCGCCGGCAGCAGCGTCAGCAGGTTGATGTCTTCGTGGGCGGCGGCGCGCAGGGCGCCGGGCGCCTCGTCGCCGCGCAGCGGCGGGTAGTGCAGCACGCGCAGCAGCGTGGTCGGGCTGTCGACGATCATCTGCGGCAGCGGCATGGCAAAGCCGGCGCGCACGTCGTCCGGGCTGTGCTCCTCTATCCAGCCCAGCAGCTCGGCCGCCAGCGCGCCGGCCCGCGCGTGATATTGCCGCGCCGCCGGCGACACTTCGGCCGGATATTTGCCCCACGGGTAAATGTGGAAGAATTCCTTGAGGTCGCGCCGCTTGCCGCCCTTGGCGATTTCCGACACCGACATCGAAAAATAACCGTCCTGGCTGCCGCCCTGCTTGGCGTAGGCGTGCTTGTGCTCGGACTGGAAAAATTCCAGCCATTCGCGGTAGATGCGCTCGACCAGTTCTTGCTGGATCGGGTGGTGGGTCAGCACGCCGAAGCCGGTCGCGCGCAGCGACGCGACGAAGCGCCGGGGCGCGTCCGGCGCGCGATAGTCGACCACTTGCACGTCCATGGCGGCCTCCGCTTCAGCGCGCCGGCGGCGCGCACAGCACGCGCCGGTACAGGGCTAGCAAGCGCGCCGAGTCGACCTCGCGGCACACTTGCACCGCTGGCCGCTGGCCCCACGCGCCCGGCCGAGACTGGATGGTGTGGCCGGCGGCGAAGCCGTCGGTGACGACGCGCACCGGGCCGGCGCTGGCGGAAAACAGCGTCGGGTCGATGGCGTAGGCCACGGCCGAGGAGTCGTGCACATAGAAGCCGCCGCTGACGCCGACGCCGACGTGGAAGGCGGCATAGACGCGCGAAATATCCCAGATGAACTGGCCGGCCTCGCCGCCGTCGTCGACCAGGCCGCGCAGATAGGCGTCGTCCATCTGCGTCTGCTGGGTGACGTCGAGGCCGATGATCGCCAGGGGCCAGGCGGCGCCGAACACTTCCTCGGCCGCCAGCGGGTCGCCGGCGATGTTGGCCTCGGCCAGCGGCGTGACGTTGCCGCTGTGGCCGTGCGTGCCGAAGGCGCCGCCCATGACCACCACTTGCTTGACCAGGCCGGCGATCTCGGGCGCCTCGCGCAGCGCCAGCGCCAAATTGGTCAGGCGCGCCACGGCGATGATGGTGATCTCATGCGGGTGGCTGCGTATCATGTCGATCAGGAAGCGGTGCGCCGGCAGCGCGTGCGGCGTGCTGGCGCTGTCGGCCGGCACGGCGATGTCGCCGAGCGCGTTGTCGCCGTGGACCCAGGTCGGCGGCTCGGTCGGCTCGCCTTCCAGCGGCCGGCTGGCGCCCTGGGCCACCGGCACGGACAGGCCGAAGCGGTCGCGCAGGTAGAGGGCGTTGCGGGTGGTCGCTTCGATGTAGCCGTTGCCCATGGCCGTCGTGATGCCCAGCAGTTGCAACTGCGGCGCACGACTGAGGAACAGCAGGGCCATGGCGTCGTCGATGCCGGGATCGGTGTCGAAAATGATTTTTTTTGGGTTCATCATTCCATGCTCGTGGTGGGGGTGGCGCCGGCGGCGCGGGACAGGCGACTGGCCCGCCGCGCGTACAGACACAGCGCGACGACGGGGACGATGTAGGGGATGGTCTGTATCAGTTCGCTGGGCAGGCCGGCGCCCTGCAACTGGACGGCGGCCGCCTCGGCCAGTCCCAGCAGCAGGGCCGAGGCGCAGGTGCCGAGCGCCGTGCCGCGTCCCATCACTTCGGCGGCGATGCCCATGTAGCCGCGGCCGGCCGTCATATTGGCGGCGAACCAGCTGACGTAGCCCATCGATAAATAAGCGCCGGCCAGCCCGGCGAAGGCGCCCGACAGCGCCAGCGCCGTGCACTGCACGCGCGCCACGGCGACCCCGGCGATGGCGGCCGCCTGCGCATCGTGGCCGACGGCGCGCAGGCGCAGGCCGTAGCGGCTGTGGCGGAGCAGCAGCGCCACCAGCGGCACGGCGGCGAACGCGGCATAGGTCAGCACGTGTCGGCCCGACAGCAACACCGACAGCACGGGGATGCGGTCGAGCAGCGGCAAGTCCAGCGTCGGCAGCACCTTGCTGGCCAGCGAGGTGGAGATGCCCTTGTCGCCGGTGAGCAGGAACAGCACCATGGTGGTGCCGGCCGCCGCCGCCAGGTTCAGCGCCACGCCCGATAGAATCAGGTCGGCGCGCAGCAGGTGGACGGCGCCGGCCAGCAGCAGGCCGAGCACGGCCCCGCAGGCGAGCGCCGCCAGCAGGCCGGCCCAGGCCGAGCCGGTCCAGGCGCTGCCGACCACGCCGGCCAAGGCGCCGGCCAGCATCATGCCTTCGAGGCCGAGGTTGACCACGCCGGCGCGCTGGGCGATCAGCGCGCCCAGGCCGGCCAGCAGCACCGGCGTGCACACGCGCAGCGCCGCGTCCAGCAGCGGCACCAGCGACAGCAGCATTTGCAGGGGCGCGGCGCTCATGCGCGGCTCCGCGCCGGTGGCGATAGCGGTGGGATGGCGGCGGCCGGGGCCTAGGCGTGGGCCGCGACCGGTTGGCCGGCGTCGTCCGCGCCCTGGTCGGCGAGCGTGGCGGCCTGGCGCCGGCCCTGCCGCAGCCAGGCGCGCGCGCGCGGCAGCTGCGGCGCGGCCGTCGACAGGAAAATCAGCAAGGCCTTGATCAAGCCCGTCATTTCCAGCGGCACGTTGAAATTGCGCGCCAGCAGGTCGCCGCCCACTTGCAGCATGGCCAGCGCGACGGCGGCCGGCACCACCAGCAAGGGGTGGTTGCCGGCCAGGATGGCGACCACCAGTCCGTTCCAGCCCTGGCCGGGCAGGTCGGTCCAGGCGAAGCGCGTGTACATGCCTTGCACTTCGACGGCGCCGCCGGCGGCGGCGATGAAGCCGCCCAGCGCCTGCACGCCGATGGCGATGGCCGCCACCGGCAGGCCGAGGTGGCGGGCGAAGCCGGGATTGCTGCCGACGATGCGCGCCTCGTAACCCCAGCGCGTGCGGAACAGGTAGACGGCGCCCAGCGCGCAGGCGACCAGGCCGGCCAGCACGCCGCTGTGGATGCGGGTGCCGGGCAGCAGGCGCGTGAGCCGGCCTTCCGGCGGCAGGTGGTAGGACAGCATGGCGCCGGCGTCGGGGTCGCGCAGCCAGTAGTTGACGAGGTAGAGGCCGAAGAACAGGGCGGCGTAATTGAGCATCAGCGACGTCACCAGTTCGGAGGCGCCGTAGCGCGCCCTCATCCAGCTGGGCAGCAGGCAGACCAGGCCGCCGACCAGGCCGCCGGCGACGATGGCGCCGCCGCTCAGCGCCCACTCGGGCAGCGGCACCCGCAGCAAGACCCAGGTGGCGGCCACGCCGCCGAGGAAGAAGGCGCCCTCGGCGCCGAGGTTGAACATGCCGGCGCGGAACATCAGGCTGACGGCCAGTCCCGTGAACAGCAGCGGCGTGGCGGCCGTGACGACGCTGCCGGCGTTACGCAGCGTGCTTAGCGGACCGAACAGGAACAGCCGCAGCGCGGCCAGCGGATCGTCGAGCCCAGCCAGCATGGGCGTGACGACGAGGGCGACGACGGCCAGCAGCAGCGCCAGCCGTATCAGCAGTTTGCGCAGCGCCGTCTTCATGCCGCCAGGCCCAGCATGGCGGCGCCGAGGCGGGCCGGCGTCAGCAGCGGATCGCGGTCGAAGGTGGCGACGATGCGGCCGCCGTGCAGCACGATGATGCGGTCGCTCAGGGCCAGCAACTCGTCGAGGTCGGAACTCAGCAGCAGCACCGCGCCGCCATCGGCCGCGCGCCCGGCCAGCCCGGCGTGCAGCAGGGCGGCGGCGCGGGCGTCGATGCCACGGGTGGGCTCCTCGGCCACCAGCACTTGCGGGCGGGCGCCCAGTTCGCGCGCGGCGATCAGTTTCTGGGCGTTGCCGCCGGACAGGGACGAGAGCGGCTGGTGGAGCGACAGGCGCCGCACATCGTAGGCGTCCAGCATGGCGGCGCTGGCCGCTTCCCAGGCGGCGCGGCGCAGCCACGGTCCCCTGCAGAAACGCAGCAGGCGGTGGGCGCCGGCCATGGCGTTGTCGACCAGGCTGAGCGCCGGCGCGCTGCCGTCGCGCAGGCGGTCGGCCGGCAAGTGGCCGAAGCCGAGCCGGCGCCGCGCGCCCGCGCCCAGGGCGCTGATGTCGCGCTGGCCCAGCAGCACGCGGCCAGCGCGCAGCGGCCAGCGGCCCATCAGCGCGGCCACCAGCGCGGCCTGGCCGCTGCCGTCGACGCCGGCCACGCCGACGATTTCGCCGGCATGCAGCGTCAGCGACAGCGCGTCGATGCGGCCGGCGCCGTGGCCGCAGCAGAGCCGTTCCAGCGTCACCAGCGCCGCGCCCGGCGTTGCCGCCGCCGCTGTCGTTGCCGAGGCCGAGGCCGATGTTGTTGCCGCCGCCGCTATCGTTGCCGAGGCCAAGGCGGCTGCCGCTGTCGTTGCCGAAGCTAGGGCCGCCGCCGCGCGCGCCGCCGCCGGCCGTTCCGGCGCCGCCGCTCCCATCGCCAGCCGCGCGATGTCGGCGTCGCTGACGTCGGCCAGCGCCGTGTCGCTGCTGACGCGCCCGGCCCGCAGCACGATCACGCGGTCGGCCAGCGCCCGCACTTCGCGCAGCTTGTGCGAAATGAAGACGATGGTCAGGCCGTGTTGGCGCAGCACGCGCAGCTGCGCGAACAGCTCGGCCGTTTCCTGCGGCGTCAGCACGGCGGTCGGCTCGTCGAGGATCAGCAGTTCGATCTCGTGCGACAGGGCCTTGAGGATTTCCACTTTCTGCCGCATGGCCAGCGATAGCGACGCCACCAGCGCGTCCGGCTCGACGGCCAGCTGGTAGCGCTGCGCCAGTTCGCGCACGCGCTCGGCGGCGGCGGCGCGGTCCAGCCGCAGGCCGCCCAGCGTGGTCGGCTCCTGGCCCAGCGCCAGGTTTTCGGCCACGGTCAGCGCCGCGATCAGGGAAAAGTGCTGATGCACCATGCCGATGCCGAGCGCGGCGGCGGTGCGCGGCGAGTCCAGCGTCAGCTCGGCGCCGCGCAGCCGCAGCGTGCCCGTGCTCGGCTGTTCCAGGCCGAACAAAATCTTCATCAGCGTCGACTTGCCGGCGCCGTTTTCGCCGCAGATGGCGTGGATGGCGCCGCGGTGCAGGGTGAACGACACGTCGTCGAGCGCGCGGCTGCCGTTGGCGTAAGTCTTGCCGATGCGGTCGAACTGGATCAGCGCGCTCATGGCCGCAGCGACGCCCGCAACTGCGCCAGCGCGGCCGTGCTCATGCCGAAACCGGTCGGCACCCTGAGCTGGCCGCTGATGACGGCGCGCTTGCTGGCCTCGATCTGGCGCTTGAGCTCCGGCGGGCACATGCGCGCCATATTGCCCTGCTCGGCCAGGCCGACGGCGTTCTCGGCCAGGCCCAGCGCTTCCAGCTTGCCCAGCGGCAGTTGGCCGGCGCGTTCGAGCGCGTAAGCCCGCAGCAGCGTGGTGTCGACCCGCTTGAGCACCGACGTGACGATGCGCGAGGCCAGCACGGGATCGCTGGCCAGGAACACGCTTTCCTGGTCGGAATTGGCGCCGATGGCGTATTTGCCGGTGTCCTTGGCCGCCGCCAGCAAGCCCAGCCCGGTCTGGCCGGCCACCTGCAAGCCTATCCCCACGCCCGAGCGGAACTGGGCCAGCGCCAGTTCCTTGCCCTTGGCGGCGTCGTTGAAGTTGCCGGCGTAGGCGACCTGTATCTTGATGCCGGGCGTGACGGCGCGCGCGCCGGCCGCGTAGCCGACCAGGAAGTCGTTGATGAGCGGTATGTCCATGCCGCCGAGGAAGCCGAGCTGCGTGCCCTGGCTGGCCGGCAGCACGCCGTCGCGCAACAGGCCGGCGGCCAGCATGCCGGCCAGGTAGGCGGCTTCGTTTTGCTTGTAGGCGATGGAGTTGATGTTGCGGTTGGCGCCCTTGGCGTAGCTGACGACGCCGTCGAACAGCACGAAATTCTTGTCGGGATGGCTGTCGGCGACGTCGGACACCATTTCCGCCATTTCGTAGGTGCAGGCGACGATCAAGTCCCAGTCGCGGTCGGCGACGTCGTCCAGCGTCGCTTGCCAGCGGCTGCGCTCGGTGCCCATTTCCAGTATCTTGGTTTCGACGCCGGCGCCGTAGCGCGCCTTGATGGCCTGCATGCCGGCCGCGCCCATGTCGAAGAAGGACTTGTCGCCCAGCGTGCCGTTGATGACGAAGATCACGCGCTGCGGCGCTGTCGCCCGCGTCGCACCCATCGCACCCATCGCCCGCGCCGCCGGCAGCCGGCTGGCCAGCGCCAGTGCGGCCGTGCCGCGCAGCAGGTGGAGCAGGGTGTGACGCCGTGTGTTCATGCCAGCTTTCCGGGAGGGTGGAGCGGAGTTAAACGTTTAACATGCGTGGACCCATTAAACCGAAGGATGGCGTCCATGTCAATCTTCTGCCGCCACGGCGCCTAAATATAATGCGCAGGCGGCGCCGCAAAACCGGTATGCTAGACGCGCCGCCCATCCTCAGCCCCAGCTTCGTGCCCGATGCCTCTGTGCCCATGACCGACCACACCAGCGTGACATTGAAAGACGTCGCCGCCGAGGCGCAGACGTCGATCGCCACCGTTTCCCATTTCCTCAACAAGACCAAGCCGGTCGGCGCGCTCACCGGGCAGCGCATCGCCCGCGCCATCGAGCGCCTCGGCTACCAGCGCGATTCGATGGCGGCGTGGTTCAAGACCTCGCGCGCGCCGCTGGTGATCCTGGCCGTGGCGTCGGCCGAAACGTCGTTCTTTTCCGACGTCGCCGAAGTCATCGAGGAACTCTGCGAACGGCGCGGCCTGACCGTGTTCCGGGTCCAGGTCCAGACCCTGGAAAATATGCGGCGCGGTAACGCCATGTCGGCCTTTTTGCGGCGCGCCACCGGCATCATCCTGCTC
The DNA here is from genome assembly GCF_025354735.1 of Rugamonas sp. Lineage (GTDB taxonomy): Bacteria > Pseudomonadota > Gammaproteobacteria > Burkholderiales > Burkholderiaceae_D > Rugamonas. Next base: position 6,788 of record NZ_JANXMI010000306.1, on the reverse strand, counting down.
GGCCATTCGGAGCAGTGGATCACCGATCCCGAAAGCCTGGCCGCCAAGACGCCGATGGTCTTCCTCAACTGGGACATGCCGTCCGGCTTCGGCCAGCAGGGCTTGATCGACCACCTGGCCGACGGCACCTACAAGGCGATGGCGCTGCTGGGCGAGCGCGGCCACCGCCACATCGGTCTGGTCACGGGGCCGCTGTCGCTGCCGCGCGGCCAGGAGCTGATGGCCGGCGTGCGCCGCTACGAGGCCGCGCACGATATCGACCTGGCGCCGCGCTGGACCCTGGAAACCAGCTACGCCTTCCAGGATGCGCACGACAAGGTCTATGCCATGCTGGCCAAAGGCGTCAGGCCGACGGCCATCCTGACCTTCGGCGTGCAGTTCGCCTTCGCCGTGTTGCAGGCGGCGTCGCGGCTGCGCATCCTGGTGCCGGACGAGCTGTCCGTCATCAGCTACATCGACGCCCGCCAGGCCGATTTCAGCAGTCCGCCGCTGACCACGGTGTCGCCGTCGATACCGCAGCTGGCCGGCCACGTGGTCGAGCAGCTGATGCAGCTGGTGCGCGGCGACCGCGCCGACAACACCACCGTGCTCGAACTGATCGTCAACGATCGCGGCAGCGTGCGCGACCTGCGCCGCTGAGGGCTCAGCCCCGCCATCAATATGTAGTAATAAAACAACAGTGCGATTTTTGAATGGGTTAAACGTTTAACATGGGGACAATGGACGCATTAAAAAATTAAAACAACTGGGGCGGGAGACGAGTAGGCATACATTTCATCCACTGATATACATACGCAAGGGATAGGAACATGACTAAGAGCTCGAACACGCGGGGCCGCACGCAAGCGGCGCAGGCTGCACAGGTCGTACAGATCATGATGCTGGGACTGGGAGCGCTGCTGCCGGCGGCGGTCGCCGCCGCTGCCGCTGCGCCCGATGCTGTTGTCGCGGCCGACGGCGCCGCCGCCCCTGCCGCCGCTGCCGCATCCGCCGACCCTGCCGCCGCGCCCGAGGCCGCAGCCGCGCAGCCGGATCAGCCGATCGGCGCGCTGGAAACGGTCACCGTCACGGCCCAGCGCCGGCGCGAAAACATCCGCGACGTGCCGGTGTCGGTGACCGCCATCGGCGGCGCCCAGCTCGACGTGCTCACCTCCGGCGGCGAAGACATCCGCGTGCTGTCGGGCCGTATTCCCAGCCTGAACGTGGAATCGTCCACCGGCCGCGTGTCGCCGCGCTTCTATATCCGCGGCTACGGCAACACCGACTTCACCCCCTTCGCCTCGCAGCCGGTGTCGCTCATCATGGACGACGTGGTGCAGGAAAACGTCATCCTCAAGGGCGTGCCCCTGTTCGACCTGGAAAACGTCGAGGTGCTGCGCGGGCCGCAGGGCACGCTGTTTGGGCGCAACACGCCGGCCGGCGTCGTCAAGTTCGAGTCGGTCAAGCCCAGCTTCGACGGCATCAACGGCTATTACAGCCTGACCGACGGCACCCACAACACGGCCATCGCCGAGGCCGCCGTCAACGTGCCGCTCAGCGAGGTCTGGGCCATGCGCATCGCCTCCCAGGTGCAGCACCGCGACAACTGGGTGCAAAACACGGGCAACAATTACGGCAACCTGGACGGCTACGAAGAGCGCGCCGCCCGTTTGCAACTGTTGTACAAGCCGAGCGCCACCTTCGACGCGCTGTTCAACCTGCACGCCCGCGGCACCGAGGGCAGCGCGCGCCTGTTCCGCGCCAACCTGCTGTCCCAGGGCAGCGACAGCATCGCGCCCGGCTACAGCCCCGGCACCATCAACATCAACGGCCTGAACACGCAGAACCTGCATTCGGCCGGCGGCAATGTGCGCGTCAACTGGGACCTGGGCGACTACATCGTCCATGCCATCACCGGCTACGAGCATGTGTCGAGCTTCCTTTCGCGCGGCGACATCGACGGCGGCTCGCCCAACGGCCCCGGCTTCATTCCCTTCCAGGTGGAGACGGCGTCCGTGGTGCCGACGCTGCACCAGTTCACCCAGGAGCTGCGGCTGGAATCGAAGAACAGCGGCCGCTTCAACTGGCAGACCGGGGTCTATTATTTCAATGAAAACGCGGTCGCCGATTCCTACGGCTACGACACGGTGACGGAGGCGCAGTCCAGCCTGCTGCGCAACGAGCAAAAGAACGAGGCGGCGGCCGTGTTCGGCTCGCTCAGCTACGACGTTAACGACAGGCTCAAGCTGCGCGCCGGCCTGCGCTACACCCACGACAAAAAGGATTTCTCGACCGAGATCGCGCAGAACGTGACGTTCACCGGCCCCGGCGGCGTCAGCGAAAGCAAGTCCAAGACCAACTGGGACGTCAGCGCCGACTATGCCGTCAGCAAGGAGCTCAGCGCCTACGCCCGCGTCGCCACCGGTTTCCGCGCGCCCAGCATCGCGGCGCCGTCGCAGTCGGCGCCCATCACCGTGGCCGACGACGAGACGGTCACGTCCTACGAGGCCGGCATCAAGGCCGAGCTGTTCCAGCGCCGCGCGCGCTTCAACGTCAGCGTCTACGACTTCGAGGTCAAGAACCAGCAGCTGACGGCTGTCGGCGGGACCAGCAACTCGATCACGCTCATCAACGCCAAGAAGACGGTCGGGCGCGGCGTCGAGAGCGACTTCGAGGCGCGCATCACGCCCACCTTGCGCGTCAACGTCAGCGGCAGCTACAACTTCACCAAGATCGAAGACCCGAATCTGTACACCGGCGCTTGCGGCGCGCCGTGCACGGTGCAAAATCCCGTCAGCGCCCAGGGCTTCGCGCTGGTCGACGGCAACCCGCTGCCGCAGGCGCCGAAGTGGATCTTCAACGCTGGCGTGCGCTACAGCCTGCCGCTCGCCAATTACAACGAGGCGTATCTGCAGAACGACTGGTCGTACCGCAGCAAGGTCAACCTGTTCCTCTACCAGTCGCTGGAATTCACCGGCAAGCCGCTGCTCGACGGTTCGCTGCGGGCCGGCTACAAGTGGGATGGCGGCAAGTACGACGCGGCCTTCTTCGTGCGCAACCTGCTCGACAAGCAGGTCGTCACCGGCGCCATCGACTTCGACAACTTCACCGGCTTCACCAACGAGCCGCGCGCCTTCGGCCTGCAATTGCGCAGCACCTTCTGACGGTGGCGGGGCCGCCGGCCCCGCTGTCCCCGCCCGCCACCTATCTTATGTCCACACTCTTAATCAAGCATGCCCGCGTCCTCGTCACGATGGACGAGCAGCGCCGCGAACTGGCCGACGGCGCCCTGTTCATCCGCGACCACGTGATCGAGCAGGTGGGGCTGACGGCCGAGCTGCCGGCGGTCGCCGATGAAGTCATCGACGCCCGCGACCACGTCGTCGTCCCCGGCCTGATTAACACCCACCACCATATGTACCAGAGCCTGACGCGGGTGATCCCGGCCGCGCAGAACGGCGAACTGTTCGACTGGCTCAACAACCTTTATCCGATCTGGGCCAACCTGACGCCGGCCATGATACGGGTCTCGACGCTGACGGCGATGGCCGAGCTGATGCTGTCGGGCTGCACCACCAGCAGCGACCACCTATATATATATCCCAACGGTTGCCGCCTGGTCGACAGCATCGAGGCGGCGCAGCAGATCGGCATGCGCTTCCACGCCGCGCGCGGCTCCATGAGCGTGGGCCGGACCCAGGGCGGGCTGCCGCCGGACAGCCTGGTCGAGAGCGAGGCGGCGATCCTGCGCGACACCCAGCGCTTGATCGAGACCTGGCACGATCCGCGCCGCTACGCCATGTTGCGCGTGGTGGTGGCGCCGTGTTCGCCGTTCTCGGTGTCGCCGGCGCTGATGCGCGAATCGGCGGCGCTGGCGCGCAGCTACGGCGTGTCGCTGCACACCCACCTGGCCGAGAACGCCGGCGACGTCGCCTACAGCCGCGAGCGCTTCAACTGCACGCCGGCCCAGTACGCGGAGCGGCACGGCTGGCTGGGGCCGGACGTGTGGCACGCCCACTGCGTGCGGCTGGACGCGGCCGGCATCGCGCTGTTCGCCGCCAGCGGCACCGGCGTGGCCCACTGCCCGTGTTCGAATATGCGGCTCGGTTCCGGCATCGCCCCGGTGCGGCACATGCTCGACGCCGGCGTGGCCATCGGCCTCGGCGTCGACGGTTCGGCCTCCAGCGACGCCGGCCACCTGCTCGGCGAGGTGCGCCAGGCCCTGTTGTTGCAGCGGGTCGGCTTCGGCGCCGCCGCCATGACGGCGCGCCAGGCGCTGGAGCTGGCCACCCTGGGCGGCGCCCGCGTGCTGAACCGGGACGACATCGGCGCGCTGCGGCCCGGCATGGCGGCCGACGTCGCGCTGTTCCGGCTCGACGGCCCCGGTTTCGCCGGCGCGCTGCACGACCCGGTCGCCGCGCTGGTGTTCTGCACCCCGGCGGCGGTCGACTACAGCATCATCAACGGCCGCGTGGTGGTGCGCAACGGCACCTGCGTGCGGATCGACCTCGGCACCGTGCTGGAACGCCACAACCGGCTGGCCCGCGAACTGGCCGAAGCGGCGCGCTGAAGCGGTGCGCTGAAGCGCTCCCGCCGGCCCGGGCCGCGCTTTCCCGGCCCCGCGTCGGGTCCGCCCCCGCCGGCCGCAAAGCCGCATGGGGCCACGCTCTGGCGCCATGGCGCGGGGCCGTCCGCCGGCGCGGCGAAAACCCGACATACCTCGTATTAAGTTGTTGCGTCAAGGGTCTTTTCGTATTACACTAGCCGGCTTCGGTATGGATTCGTCCTTTTTGAGTCCCTACGTTACTTTGTAGTTAAACAAGCCCCGCCCAATCGCAGGTGGGAATGGAGAAAAAATGAGCCTAGGCCTTCTCGGTCGCAAGGTTGGTATGATGCGCATTTTCACGGATGAAGGGGATTCGATTCCCGTCACCGTGTTGGACGTATCGAACAACCGTGTTGCGCAAATCAAAATTCCTGACACAGACGGTTACTCCGCTGTTCAGGTCGCATTCGGTCAACGTCGCGCTTCCCGCGTGACCAAGGCTGTTGCAGGTCACCACGCTAAAGCGGGTGTCGAAGCTGGTACGATGCTGAAGGAATTCCGCGTCGACGCCACCAAGGCCGCAGAACTGAAAGCCGGCGACGTCGTCGCCGCTTCGCTGTTCGAAGTCGGTCAAAAGATCGACGTGCAAGGCGTCACCATCGGTAAGGGTTACGCCGGCGTCATCAAGCGTTACCACTTCGCTTCTGGCCGCGCTACCCACGGTAACTCGCGTTCGCACAATGTTCCAGGTTCCATCGGTATGGCCCAAGATCCAGGCCGCGTGTTCCCTGGTAAGCGCATGACCGGTCACCTCGGTGACGTCAACCGCACCGTGCAGAACCTCGTCATCGCTCGTATCGACGCCGACCGCCAGCTGTTGCTGGTCAAGGGGGCGATTCCAGGCGCGAAAAATGGCCAGGTGATTGTTTCGCCAGCCATCAAAACCAAAGCCAAGAAGGGAGCTTAAACGATGGAACTCAAGCTCTTGAACGCGCAAGGTCAAGCCGCCTCGAACGTTGCCGCCGCCGATACCATTTTCGGTCGTGACTACAACGAAGCGCTGATCCACCAAGTCGTCGTGGCCTATCAGGCCAACGCGCGCAGTGGTAACCGCAAACAGAAAGACCGTGAAGAAGTTCACCACACGACCAAGAAGCCTTGGCGCCAAAAAGGTACGGGCCGCGCCCGTGCCGGTATGTCGTCCTCGCCTCTGTGGCGCGGCGGTGGTCGCATCTTCCCGAACTCGCCCGACGAGAACTTCACCCACAAAGTGAACAAAAAGATGTATCGCGCAGGTATCTGCTCGATCCTGTCCCAGCTGGCACGCGAAGACCGTCTGACCGTCATTGAAGATCTGACGATCGAAGCGCCAAAGACCAAGCTGCTGTCGCAAAAGCTGACGGGCATGGGCTTTGACTCGGTCCTCATCATCACCGACACGCTGGACGAGAACCTGTTGTTGGCTTCGCGCAACCTGCCGAACGTGCTCGTTGTTGAACCACGCCACGCAGATCCGATGTCCCTGGTGTTCTACAAGAAGATCCTGGTCACCAAGGCTGCATTGGCTAAGATTGAGGAGATGCTGGCATGAGCGCATTGAAATTTAGCGAAGAGCGCCTGATGAAGGTGCTGCTGGCTCCGGTCATTTCCGAAAAGGCCACCATGGTCGCGGAAAAGAACGAACAGATCGTGTTCCGTGTCACCACGGATGCGACCAAGCCAGAAATCAAGGCAGCCGTTGAACTGTTGTTCAAGGTTGAAGTCCTGTCGGTGCAAACCGTCAATCGCGAAGGTAAGCAGAAGCGCACGGGCCAGCACACCGGCCGTCGCAACCATACTAAGCGCGCTTTCGTGTGCCTGAAGCCTGGCCAGGAAATCAATTTCTCCGAGGAGGCTAAATAATGGCACTCGTAAAGATGAAACCAACCTCACCAGGCCGTCGCGGCATGGTGAAGGTGGTGAACCCGGACCTGTACAAAGGTCGTCCGTTCGCCGCCCTGGTTGAGAAAAAATCGAAGACTGCTGGCCGTAACAACAACGGTCACATCACCACCCGCCACATCGGCGGTGGTCACAAGCAGCACTATCGCCTGATCGACTTCAAGCGTCAAAAGGATGGTATTCCAGCGAAAGTGGAACGGATCGAATACGATCCTAACCGCACCGCCAACATCGCCCTGCTGTGCTATGCAGACGGTGAGCGCCAGTACATCATCGCCACCAAGGGCATGGCCGTTGGCGACAGCGTGATGAACGGTTCGGA
>NZ_JANXMI010000261.1 GCF_025354735.1 Rugamonas sp. | reverse complement strand
ACACCGGCTTCGACAGCTTCGTGGTGGCCGACGTGCGCGTGCACTATCAGATCAGCCGCCAGTGGAGCGCGGCCGCCGGCGTCGACAACCTGAACAACCGCAACTACTTCCTGTATCACCCCTTCCCGCAGCGGACCTTGTTCACCGAGCTGAAGTTCAATTATTGAAACGAGTTCGGCCGCACAAAGCAAAAGGGTGGCGCGGACTGTGCCGCGCCACCCTTTTCATCGGTCCAAAAGCACCGAACCTGGTTTAAGCCTTGTTCGCGCCCTTGCGACGGGCGACGAGGCCCAGCAAGCCCAGGCCCGCCAGCATCATGCCGTAGGTTTCCGGCTCCGGCACGGCGGCCGTCAGCGAAACGTTGTCGAGCGAGGTGCCGAGGCCGTCGCTGGTGCCGGTGGCGTAGAACGACAGCTTGGTGCTGCCGGCGGCGCCAACCAGGTCGGATACGGTGAACTGGGTCCAGCCGCTGGCATTGTCGACATGGCCGACCTTGCTCACACCCCAGTACACGTCCAGGCCCTGCGAATCGAGGGCGACGCGCGGACGGTCCGAAAAGTCGAAGCTCAGCGTGTACTTTTGGCCGTAGGAGGTGGCGACGTTCTGGTACATGCCGCTGTTCTGGCTGGTGTCCAGCTCGACGAAATTGACGCCGAACGGCGTGCTGCCTTCGACGTTGTTGCGCACTTCGATGCCGTGGTCGATGCCGGTCCAGCCGGTGATGCTGTCGTAGTTCGACCAGGTGCCGTTGGCTAGCGCCGGCGCTTCGAAGCTGCCGTTGACGATCAGTTCGTCGGCCGCGAAAGCGTTGCCGGAGAGCAGGGCGGTCACGCCCAGTGCCAAGATCAGATTTTTCATTGGATTCCCGTTAATTATTTAATGACAATATTAATTTCATTGAGTCAACTTCATTCTATCGTCGATTAACGGTACTCACCAGAAATTTCTCTCACTTTCGAGCAACTTTTTGCATGGGCGCGACAGTCGCGCACGCTCGAATCCGCGCTTAAGCTTTTAGATAAATGTATTTGAACAAGAACAGCGCCGCGATGACCCACACGATGGGCCGCACTTGCCGGGCGCGGCCGGTCAGCAGCTTGAGCGCGGCGTAGGTGATGAAGCCGCAGGCGATGCCGTTGGCGATCGAATACGTGAACGGCACCATCAGCGCCGTGATCGCGGCCGGCACGCTCTCGGTGCTGTCGGACCAGTCGACCTCGGTCAGCTCGCGCAGCATCAGACAGGCCACGAACAGCAGCGCCGGCGCGGTGGCGTAGGCGGGCACGACGGCGGCCAGCGGCGCGATGAACAGGCTGGCCAGGAACAGCAGCCCGACCACCACGGCCGTCAACCCGGTGCGCCCGCCGGCCTGCACGCCGGACGCGCTTTCGATATACGCCGTGGTGCTCGACGTGCCCAGCATCGAACCGGCGACGATGGCGCAGCTGTCGGCCAGCAGGGCCCGGTTCAGCCGCGTCATCTTGCCGTCGACCAGCAGGCCGGCGCGGCTGGCCACGCCCATCAGCGTGCCGGTGGCGTCGAACAGTTCGACCAGGAAGAACACCAGCACCACGTTGACGATGCCGGTCGACAGCGCGCCCTTGACGTCGAACTGGAACAGCGTCGGCGCGATGGACGGCGGGGCCGACACCACGCCGTGCAGCGCGTTGTCGCCGAAGAACAGGCTCAGCACCGTCACGGCGACGATGCCGATCAGGATCGCGCCCTGCACGCGCAGCCGGTCGAGCGCGACGATGAGCAAAAAGCCGGCGATGGCCATGACGGCAGGCGGCCGGTGCAGGTCGCCCAGTTGCACCAGCGTGGCCGGGCTGGCGACGACGATGCCGGAGCCTTTAAGCGCGATCAGCGCCAGAAACAGGCCGATGCCGACCGTGATGGCGGTGCGCAGCGACGGCGGGATGCCGTTGACGATGTGCTCGCGCAGCCTGAACACGCTCACCAAAATGAACAGGCAGCCGGAAATGAACACGGCGCCCAGCGCCGCCTGCCACGGCACGTGCATGCCCAGCACCACGGTGTAGGCGAAGTAGGCGTTCAGGCCCATGCCGGGCGCCATCGCGATCGGGTAGTTGGCGTACAGGCCCATGATGAGCGTGCCCAGCGCCGCCGCCAGGCAGGTGGCGACGAAGACGGCGTCGCGCGGCATGCCGGCGTCGCCAAGGATGGCGGGGTTGACGAAGAGGATGTAGGCCATCGTCAGGAAGGTGGTGACGCCGGCCACCACTTCGGTGCGGACGTTGGTCTGGTGGGCGCTGAGTTTGAAATACGAATCGAGTATCGGCACGCGTTGCTCCGTCGGGTGGCTGATGGTAGTGGTTTAGCGGTGGCGGCGCCGGCGGCGCGGGTAGCCAAAAGCATAACATGGCGCGGCGTGGCAAGGCGGCCCGGCCGGCTGCATCAAATCGATACAAAATTTCCTGCCAGCCATAGTTGACGTAGCCGTGGCGGCGGCGATGGCATACAATTTTTCTTTTCACCCCACTGGAAGCGGCATGAGCGAATTTTCCCAAGATATCTACACCGAACCGTCCGATGTCGACGTGCACACGCTGAACAACCTGGGACCGCTGACGCGCATGGCCGGCATCTGGGAAGGCACGCGCGGCCTCGACATCAAGCCCAAGGTGGACGGCGCGCGCAAGCAGGCCTACGTCGAGCGCATCGAGCTGCAACCGATCGACCCGGTGACCAATGGCCCGCAGCTGTTCTACGGCCTGCGCTACCTGATCCTGATCCAGAAGCCGGACCAGGCCAAGACCTATCACGAGCAGGTCGGCTATTTCCTGTGGGAGCCGGCCACCCACACCGTGATCCAGACGCTGGCGATCCCGCGCGGCCAGATCGCGATGGCGTCCGGCATCGTCGCGCCGGATGCCGACAGCTTCGAGCTGGTGGCCACGCGCGATTCGACCACCTACGGCATCTGCTCCAATCCCTTCCTCGAATACGGCTTCAAGACGACCGAGTTCCGCATCAACGTCCGCTTCCATCCCGACGGCACCTGGGGCTATGACGAGGATACCGTGATGCTGTTGCGCGGCAAGGAGGACGAGCCCTTCCACCACATCGACCGCAACGAACTGTCCAAGGTCGCGGAGCCGACGCCGAACCCCATGGCGCGCTGACGGCAAGCCGGCGGCAAGTGAGAAAACGTGAGCAAAAGTGAGCCGCGCGCCTCGGCGCGCGCACTCCGGACGGCGGCCGCGTCGGACGAGGCCGCACGCTGCGTTGCAGCATGACGTACAATTGAGGCAAGCCGGCCTGACTCTCCCGGCCGGGCCGCCGCCCTTGCAGTCCCCGCAACACCCCAACTTTTTTATATCGTTACGATTTGTGCACCGCGCAAATCTTCGCCACATCTTTGCCATCTTCACATCATGCACAGCGCTCTCGACAGTAATGCCCCGATTCCCCGCATCACCGCGCCCTATGGTGCCGGCCTGGCCGACCTGGCGCTGGCCATAGGCGGACTGGCCATCGGCACCGGCGAATTCGCCTCGATGAGCATCCTGCCCATCGTCGCCAACGATTTGCACACCTCGCTGCCCAATATGGGCCACATGATTAGCGCCTACGCGCTCGGCGTGGTGATCGGCGCGCCGCTGCTGACCATTTTCTTCGCGCGCATGCCGCGCCGGCTGCTGCTGGTGGGCCTGATGCTGATGTTCTCGCTGGGCAATTTGATGGCCGCGCTGGCGCCCAACTACGGCATGCTGGTGGCGGCGCGCTTCCTGGCCGGCATCCCGCACGGCGCCTATTTCGGCGTCGCGGCGCTGGTGGCGGCGTCGATGGCGGACCCGGACAAGCGCGGCCAGGCCGTCTCGCGCGTCATGCTGGGGCTGACCGTGGCAAACATCATCGGCGTGCCGGTGGCGACGTGGCTGGGGCAGGGACTGGGCTGGCGCTCGGCCTTCCTGGCCGTCGGCGCCGTCGGCTTGCTGACCATGCTGATGGTGCGCATCTTCGTGCCGAAAGTGGCGGCCGGCGATTCGAGCCCGATGCGCGAGCTGGGCGTGTTCACCCGCCTGCAAGTGTGGCTGACGCTGCTGATGGTGGCGATCGGCTTCGGCGGCCTGTTCTCGGTCTACACCTATGTCACGCCGACGCTGCTGGAAATTACGCACGTGTCGCCGTGGGTGGTGTCGCTGCTGCTGGCCCTGATCGGCGTGGGCATGACCATCGGCAACGTCGTCGGCGGCTGGCTGGCCGACCGCTCGCGGCTGTGGACCATCTTCGGCATGCTGATCTGGAACGCCGTGGCGCTGACCGCGTTCTCGTTCACCTGTGTCAACGTGTGGGCGGTGGCGATCAATATGTTCGCGCTCGGCGCCGGCATCGCCGTGGTGCCGGCCGTGCAGACGCGGCTGATGGACGTGGCCGGCGACGCGCAAACCGTGGCCGCCGCGCTCAACCACTCGTCCTTCAATATCGCCAACGCGCTCGGCGCCTGGGCCGGCGGCATGGCCATCTCGATGGGCCTGGGCCTGCGCTCGACCGGCTGGGTCGGCGCCTTGCTGGCCTTGGGCGGCATCGTCGTGCTGGGCATCTCGGTCGCCGTCGAACGGCGCGGCACGGTCGTCACGGTCGCCGTGCCGGTGCGCCACAGGGCTTAAAGCGGCGCTTCACCAAGCGCCGGCGCGGCCGTCAGACACGCGCCATCACGCCGTCGTCGAGATGCCGTATTTGCGCTGGGTGGCGAAGTATTGCGCCGACAGCGTCTCCAGCGTCGGATGTTGCGGGTCGATGCGGCGTATCCGTTCGAGCACGAAGTGGCATTGCTCGGCCAGCGGCGCTTCCCAGCCCAGTTCGTCGAGCTGGCGCAACATCGTCGACGCCGCCTCCGGCAGCAGCGCCATATTGGCCGGCGCCTTGCGCAGCGCGCTGTTGAGCGTCATCACGGCCGCGCGCAGGTCGCCGTGGTCGCTCTTCTCGGCCGCCTCGCTGATGTATTCCTCGACCTGGCGCGTGATCTGGTCGCCCACGCCCTGGGCCAGGTCGTGGCGGCCGGCTTTTTCAAACACGTCGACCGCATCCTCCATCGAAACGCCGCTGTCGTTGTCGTTCATGATGTTAATCATCAGGTCGGACGCCTCCTGATCGAGCTTGTTTTTCAGGCAGCTGTGCACCAGTCCCACTTTCAGGCCGGTCGACAGGCCGCGGCTCAGGCCGACGGCGTTGACGGCGGTGGTCAGCTCGAGGGCGGCGGCGGGCAGGTTGCCGGTCAATTCCAGCAGCAGGCCGGCGGCGATGGCGCGGCAAGCCTCGGTGTTGGTATTGCCGCGCAGTGAGCGTTCGAGGTCGCGGATCACGCCGCTGGCCTGGTTGGCGTCGCCTTTTTTCACCAGCGTCTTGACCAGGTTGACGTGGTCTTCCGGGTCGCGGAACTCCGAATACTTGGCCTTCGCCACCACCTGCTTGAAGGCCCGTTCGGCGACGCCGACGTCGCCGGTCTCGAACGCGATCTCGCCCAGGTGGCGCAGGCGGCGCACCATGTGCGGCGAAATGGCGACCGCGTCTTCGAGGATTTTTTTCGCCGTCACCGTCTGGCCCATGGCTTCGTGGGTCTGGGCCAGCAAGTCGTAGGCGGCCATGAATTTGGGATTGTGCTCGACCAGCGCTTCGAGCGTCTGTTGCGCCTCGGCGTAGTGCTGCTGGCCGAAGTGGCAGCGCGCCAGGCCCAGGTGGGCCCAGCCGATGGGCCGCGTCATCAGCACGGTTTGATAAATCAGTCCCGCCTCGGCAAGCTCGTCGAGCGACACGTGGATTTCGGCGCGCAGGCGCGCGAATTCGATGGCGTAGCGCGGATAGCTCGTTTCGCAGTCGATGCAGGTGTCGATGGCGCGCCGCAGGCTGCCGCCGCCGACCAGCTGGTAGACCGGCATGAACACGGCGCGCCGTTCGACCGCGCGCGTGATGCGCTGCAACAGCACGTCGACGGTGAAGGGCTTGAGCACGTAGTCGGTCGGGGTCAGCTCGGCCGCGCTGATGACCTTGCTGTACACGCCTTCCGACGTCAGCATGATGAAGATGGTCCACTGCGTGATGAGCTTATGGTGGCGCAGGTCTTCCAGCAATTGCTGGCCGTCCTGGCCGTTGTCGCCGCTGCCGCTGCCGAGGTCGTATTCGCACAGGATGATGTCGAACGATTTCTTGTCGAGCTGGCGGATCGCCGTGCCGGAGCTGACCGCGTAGTCGATGCGGGTCACGCCGTTCTGCGTCAGCATGGTTTGCAGGCTGGCGCGCATGCTGACGTTGGGGTCGACGATGAGGACCGACAGTTCACTGAATTCTGGCATTGTTAAGCTCTTCTATAATCACGCTGTATCGGATATCGGGTAGTGCGCGCGCAGCGCATCGTACTGCGCGCCGAGTGCCGCCAGCAAGGGGTGGCCGCCGGCGCCGCGCATGCGGGCGAGCAGGGCGGCGCAGCGGCCGGCCAGCGCCTCGTCCCACGCGCCCTCGCCGAGCAGGCGCAGCATCGGCGTCAGCGCGGCGGCCCACAGGCCGGGGTTGTCCGGCCGCTTGAGCAGCGCCTGGTTCATGATGAGCACGGCCGCCCGCAAGTCGCCCTGGCTGGCCTTGATGGCGGCCTGCTTCACCAGCTCGTCGACCAGCCTTTCGATGCGCTCGTCCGGCATCGGCACCAGGTCTTCGCGGCCGGCCTGGCGGTAGAGGCGCGCGCCGTCGGCGGCCGTCACGCCGCTGGCCGGATCGGCCGTCAGCGCCGTCAGCAGCGTGGCGGCCTGCGCGTCGAGCCGCTGTTCGAGGCAGGCCTCGAACATGGACAGGCGCATCGCCGCCGACAAGTCCTGGGCTTCGGCGCTGGCGGCGACGGCGGCGCGCAGCTCGGCCGCCGCCGCCTCGGTTTTCCCGGTCAGCGCGTGCAACATCGCGCTGGCGTAGGCGCGGCACGCGGCGGCGGCGGGCGTGCCGCGCAGCGAGCGGTCGAGGTCGCGGATGACGGCCGACATCTGCACCGCGTCGCCCTTCTTGACCAGCGCCTTGACCAGATTCAAATGGTCTTCCGGGTCGCGGAATTCGGAGTATTTGGATTTGGCGACCACTTGTTTGTAAGCGCGTTCCGCGCCGGCCGTGTCGCCGCTGGCGTAGGCGACGTCGCCCAGCAGGCGCAGGCGGCGCACCATGTTCGGCGAGATCGCGACGGCGTCTTCCAGCACCTGGCGCGCCTGGTCCAGCTGGTCGAGCGCCCGGTGGGTGCGCGCCAGCAGGTCGTAGGCGGCCATCAGCTTGGGGCTGGCCGCGATCAAGGCCGCGAGCGCGGCGCCGGCGTCGTCGTAGCGCTGTTGCTGGAACAGGGCGTTGGCGACGCCCAGCTGCATCCAGCCGGCGTCGCGGTTTTCCAGCAGGGCGCGGTAGACTTGCTCGGCGTCGGCCGGGCGGTCCAGGCTCAGCAGCAGCTCGGCGCGCAGGCGCTGGTAGTCGGCGCCGTAGCGCGGCTGGGCCGCCGAGGCGGCCACGCAGGCGTCGACCGCCTCGGCGCTGCGGCCCTGGCCGATCAACTGGTAAATCGGCAGGAAGGTGGCGCGGCGGTCGACGGCGCGGGCGATGCGCTGCGACAGCACGTCGACCGTGAACGGCTTGAGGATGTAGTCGGTCGGCGTCAGCTCGGCCGCGCCCATCACCTTGCTGTACACGCCTTCGGACGTGATCATGATGAAGATGGTCCACTGGCCGATCAGCTTGTGGTGGCGCAGGTCTTCCAGCAGTTGCTGGCCGTCCTGGCCGCCGCCGTCGTTGCCGCCGGCGCCGAGGTCGTATTCGCACAGGATGACGTCGTAGGATTTTTTATCGAGCTGGCGGATCGCCGTGCCGGAATTGACGGCGTGGTCGATGTGGGTGATCGACAGCTGCGTCAGCATATTGTGCAAGCTGGCCCGCATCCCCTGGCTGGGATCGACGATCAGGATCGACAGGTCGCTATATTCGGGCATCGCGCTACTCTCTCAGGCCGCCGGACGCGGCATCTCGCATAGTTGACGACGGGCATCGGTAAAATCTTGAGCCAGCATACTCCAAGCATGGGCAAAAATGCGCGAAAAGGCCGGCTTTTCCCTATGACGGGACCGCCACGAGGGCAAAAACGCCGCTAAATGTTGCTTTCAGGGCACTTTGGCGCGCTGGAGCCGGGCTGGCGGCGGCGCGGCCGGCCGCTCAACGGCCTGTGGATGAGGGTATAATGCCGGCAGAGGAATAATCGCCAGAATTCGCCAGACCGTCATTCGTGCCACATCTACCTTTAATCCGCAGCCTTGCTGCATCAACCATCTCCCAACCATGTTGATTCTGCCGGGCTCCAACGCCCTGTCCGCATTCCGTAGCCAACGCCTGCTCACCCAACTGCAAAACGTGCTGCCCGCCGTCACCGCAGTCCAGGCCCGCTTTGTCCACTTCATCGACGCCGGCGCGCCGCTCACGGCGGACGACAACGACCGTCTGGCCGGCCTGCTGACCTACGGCGAACCGGCCCATGCCGAACAGGCCGACGGCGTGGTCGAAGAATTCTTCGTCATTCCGCGCTTCGGCACGATCTCGCCATGGGCCTCGAAGGCCACCGACATCGCGCACAACTGCGGCATGGCGCACATCAAGCGCGTCGAACGCGGCATCGCCTTCCGCGTCAGCCTCAAAGGCGGCATCCTGGGTACGGGGATAGGCGCGGCGAAGAAATTGAACGCGGACGAAGCGCAGGCCGTCGCCGCGCTGCTGCACGACCGCATGACCGAATCGGTGCTGCGCCATCCGGACGAAGCGGCCGGCTTGTTCCGCACGCTGGATGCGCGTCCGCTGGAACGCATCGACGTCCTCGGCGCCGGCAAGGCCGCGCTGGAAAAGGCCAACACCGATCTGGGTCTGGCGATGTCGGACGACGAAATCGATTATCTCGACGCCGCCTTCACCAAGGCCGGCCGCAACCCGACCGACGTCGAACTGATGATGTTCGCGCAGGCCAACAGCGAGCATTGCCGCCACAAGATCTTCAACGCCGACTGGATCATCGACGGCGTGGCGCAGGACAAGTCGCTGTTCCAGATGATTAAGAACACGCACCAGCTGCAACCGAAGGGCACCATCGTCGCCTACAGCGACAACTCGTCGATCATGGAAGGCGCCGTCGTCTCGCGCTTCTTCCCGCAAGGCGAAGGCCAGGAATACGCGGCGATGACGGAGCTGACGCACACGCTGATGAAGGTCGAAACGCACAATCACCCGACCGCGATTTCGCCCTTCCCCGGCGCCTCCACCGGCGCCGGCGGCGAGATCCGCGACGAGGGCGCGACCGGCCGCGGCGCCAAGCCGAAGGCCGGCCTGACCGGCTTCACCGTCTCCAACCTGATGCTGCCGGGCGCCGTGCAGGCCTGGGAAAACGCGGCCGACGTCACCGCGCCGCAGGACCAGCGCGAGGACGGCGCCGGCGCCAAAGCCTACGGCAAACCGGAACGCATCGCCTCGGCCCTGCAGATCATGATCGACGGCCCGCTCGGCGGCGCCGCCTTCAGCAACGAATTCGGCCGGCCGGTGTTGGGTGGCTACTTCCGCACCTACGAACAAAACATCGGCAAGCAGTTCGCCGGCGCCCACGACACCGTGGTCGGCTACCACAAGCCGATCATGATCGCCGGCGGCATCGGCAACATCTCCGGCCAGCACACCCACAAGGACGACATCCCCGTCGGCAGCCTGCTGGTGCAATTGGGCGGTCCCGGCATGCGCATCGGCATGGGCGGCTCGGCCGCGTCGTCGATGGCGACCGGCTCCAACACGGCCGACCTGGACTTCGACTCGGTCCAGCGCGGCAATCCGGAAATGGAACGGCGCGCGCAGGAAGTCATCAACGCCTGCTGGCAGCTGGGCGCCAACAATCCCATCATCTCGATCCACGACGTCGGCGCCGGCGGCTTGTCGAACGCCTTCCCGGAAATCACCAACGACGCCAAGCGCGGCGCCATCTTCGACCTGCGCAAAATTCCGCTGGAAGAAAGCGGCATGGCGCCGAAGGAAATCTGGTCCAACGAATCGCAGGAACGCTACGTGCTGGCGATCGCGCCGGACAGCCTGGCGGCCTTCAAGGCCATGTGCGAACGTGAACGCTGCCTGTTCGCCGTCGTCGGCACCGCGACCGAGGAGCGCCAGCTCAAGCTGATCGACCCGGAACTGGGCAACGAGCCGGTCGACATGCCGATGGACGTCCTGCTCGGCAAACCGCCGAAGATGCAGCGCGACGTGCACCACGTGCACAACACCTTCCCGGCCATCGACCTGACCGGCATCGCCCTCGAAGAAGCGGCCAAACGCGTGCTGCTGCTGCCGACCGTGGGCGACAAATCCTTCCTCATCACCATCGGCGACCGCACCGTCGGCGGCATGAGCGTGCGCGATCAAATGGTCGGCCCGTGGCAGGTGCCGGTGGCCGATTGCGCCGTCACGTCGATGAGCTTCGAAGGCTATCTGGGCGAAGCGATGGCGATGGGCGAGCGCACGCCGCTGGCCGTCATCAACGCGCCGGCCTCGGGCCGCATGGCCGTCGGCGAGGCGATCACCAACATCGCCGCCGCGTCCATCAACGACATCTCCGACATCAAGCTGTCGGCCAACTGGATGGCCGCCTGCGGCCAGCCGGGCCAGGACGCGGCGCTGTTCGACACCGTCAAGGCGGTCGGCATGGAACTGTGCCCGGCGCTCGGCATCAGCATCCCGGTGGGCAAGGATTCGCTGTCGATGCGCACCACCTGGCGCGATGAAGAAAACGACAGCAAGGCCGTGGTCTCGCCGGTGTCGCTGATCGTCTCGGCCTTCGCGCCGGTGAACGACACGCGCAAATCGCTGACGCCGCAAATCAAGACCGACGCCGGCGACACCGTCATGATCCTGATCGACCTCGGTCGCGGCAAGAACCGCATGGGCGCCTCCGCTTTCGCGCAAGTCATGGGCCAGCTGGGCAACGACGCGCCGGACGTCGACAGCGCCGACGACCTGAAAGCCTTCTTCGCCGCCATCCAGCAGTTGAACGGCGCCGGCAAGCTGCTGGCCTACCACGACCGTTCCGACGGCGGCCTGTATGCGACGCTGGTTGAAATGGCCTTCGCCGGCCGCAGCGGCCTGTCGGTCAACCTCGATATCCTGGCGATGGAAGCGGGCCACGGCGCCGACCATGGCGACGCCAAGAACTGGGCCGGCCAGGTCTCCGAGCGCCGCAACGAGCTGACCCTGCGCGCGCTGTTCACGGAAGAACTGGGCGCCGTCATCCAGGTGCCGGCGGAAGAAAAATCCGTCGTCATGGATGTGCTGCGTTCGCATAACCTGGGCGCGTGCAGCCATATCATCGGCAAGCCGAACGACCGCGGCGTGATCGAATTCACGCGCGACGCGAAAAGCATCTACAAGCAGGAGCGCGCGGTGCTGCACCGCCTGTGGAGCGAAACGAGCTGGCGCATCGCGCGCCTGCGCGACAACCCCGCTTGCGCCGATGCCGAATACGATCGCATTCTGGATCAAGCCGATCCCGGCATCACGCCCAAGCTGACCTTCGACCCGTCGGAAAACATCGCCGCGCCGTTCATCGCCACCGGCGTGCGGCCGCGCGTCGCCATCCTGCGCGAGCAGGGCGTCAACTCGCACATCGAAACGGCCTACGTGATGCACCAGGCGGGCTTCACCGCCGTCGACGTCCACATGAGCGACCTGATCGCCGGCCGCGCCAGGCTCGATGACTTCCAGGGCGTGATCGCCGTCGGCGGCTTCTCCTACGGCGACGTGCTGGGCGCCGGCGAAGGCTGGGCCAAGACCATCTTGTTCAACGCGGCCTTGTCCGAGCAGTTCGCGCGCTTCTTCGCGCGCGGCGACAGTTTTGGTTTGGGCGTGTGCAATGGCTGCCAGATGATGAGCAATCTGAAGTCGATGATCCCGGGCGCGCAGGCGTGGCCGAAGTTCACGACCAACAAATCGGAAAAATTCGAGGGCCGCTTCGCGATGGTGGAAGTGCAGGACTCGCCGTCGATCTTCTTCCAGGGGATGGCCGGCACCCAGAGCGCGATCGCCATCGCGCACGGCGAAGGCTATGCCGACTTCACGCAGACCGGCGACATCGGCGCGGCCGTCGCGGCGATGCGCTTCGTCGACAATCGCGGCGCGCACACGGAAGCCTACCCGTACAATCCGAACGGCTCGCCGCAAGGCTTGACGGCGGTGACCACGGCCGACGGCCGCTTCACGGTGATGATGCCGCACGCCGAGCGCGTGTTCCGCACGGTGCAGCAGTCCTGGCATCCGGAGTCGTGGGGCGAGGATTCGCCGTGGATGCGCATGTTCCGCAACGCGCGCAAGTTCGTCGGCTAAAGTAATACGGAGTCTGACCCCGGCGTCCGCGGCGCCGGTGAAGCGAAGTAAAAAGAGCCGGGTCAGCCCGGCTCTTTTGCGTCAACCGCCAAGGCGCCTCAATCGCAGGCTGGATCCCTTTGTTCGTCGCGCCGCTCGATCCGATACGCGTCGACCTCCGCCAGCCGCATTTCCTCCGGCAGATAGCGGTGCTTGGCGCGGCCGATGCGCTGCGCGCGGTAAATCCCCGTATGTCCGCTGAACAGATAACTGACCACGCACGCCAGCGCCGCGAACGGCGCGATCTCGGGGCCGAATAATTCCATCGCCATCACCGTCGACGCCAGCGGCGTGTTGGCCGCGCCCGCGAACACGGCGACAAATCCCAGCCCCGCCAGCATCGAGAACGGCAGGTGCAGCAGCGGCGCCAGCGCATTGCCGAGCGTCGCGCCGATGTAGAACAGCGGCGTCACCTCGCCGCCTTTGAAACCCGTCCCCAGCGACGCCACCGTGAATCCCAGCTTACCGACGGCATCCCAGATCGGCAACGGTTGCTGGAACGCCTCCACGATCACCGGTATGCCCAGTCCCACATAGCGCTGGGTGCCGACCGCCCACACGGCCAGCGCCACCAGCGCGCCGCCGATGCAGGGCCGCAGCGGCGCATAGGCCACGTGCCGCTTCATGCGGTCCGACAGCCCGTGCGTGGCGCTGGCGAACAGCGCGCCGGTGAGGCCGAAGACCGCGCCCGCCGCCACCGTCAGCGCCAGATTGAGCGCGCCGATGGGCGGCACCAGCGCCACCGCGTAGTGGGTGTGGTGGACGCCCCACATCAGCCCCACCTGGTCGGCCACGATGGCGGCGACGAAGCAGGGCAGGATGGCGTCGTAGCGCATGCGGCCGATGGCCAGCACTTCGAGGCCGAAGATGGCGCCGGCCAGCGGCGTGCCGAACACCGACGCGAATCCGGCGCTCATGCCGGCCATGATCAGCAGCCGGCGCTGGCGCCGCGCCAGGCGGAAAACGTGGGTCAGCTGGTCGGCCAGCGCGGCGCCCATCTGCACCGCCGTGCCTTCGCGCCCGACCGAGGCGCCGAACAAGTGCGACACCACGGTGGCGCCCAGCACCAGTGGCGCCATGCGCAGCGGGATGACGTTTTTCGGATCGTGGATTTCGTCGAGCAGCAGGTTGTTGCCCGCTTCGACGCTGCTGCCGATGCGCAGATAGATCCAGCCGACGGCCAGGCCGGCCAGCGGCAGCAGCCAGATGATCGCCGGGTGGGCGAGGCGCCAGCCGGTGGCCCATTCCAGCGCGTACAGGAAGAAGGCCGATGCCGAGCCGGCCAGGATGGCGACGATGACGGCGAGCGCCAGCCACTTGGCCATGTAGGGCAGCAGGTCGAATTGTTCGGGGAGGCGGGATGGTTTCATGGGCCGGATTGTCGATGTGGATAAACCCGGGCATGTCGGCAAGTGGCGCGCGCCTACAGCTTCCATGTCCCGGAAGGTCTGTAGGCATCATCAGCTGCCCGGCAATGCGGGCGGCGGTTCGGGTGTCGGCGTCGACACCGGGGAGGAATGCCATCTCCGTCGTGCAGCGCCATAGTACCAAGTTTTATCCGGCCCGACAAACGCCGTGGGAAGGCGGCCGATTGGACCATATCGTTTATACCGTTTGCGGGTCCGCTTTTTAGCGGTTTGTTGTTTCTGCCACTTTGATGACGCGATTGTTTCAATTCGGGGTCAATCGCAGTAGTGTCGTCTCAATAGATTGATAGAACACAAGTTTTAGCGACGTGTACACTCATCGGGAGACGTTTATGCTGTCGAACTTCAAGGTTGGCACCCGGCTCGGGTTGGCGTTCTTTCTGTTGACGATGCTGTCGGTGGCGCTGGGCTGGATCGCGATACAGGAAACCTCGGCGATGAAGGAACAGTGGCTGACCATCAAGGAAGATGCGCTGGCCAAGCGCAACGCCACCAACCGCGGCACCATGGCGCTCAGTTCCGGCATCCACCACTTCAAGAACTTCATCCTGCGCGGCGGCGATTACGGGCGCCAGTTCGGCGTCGACATGACGGCCGTCGAACACATCGCCGACGATTACAAGGCCACCGGTTTCCTCACGCCGGACGAAGACAAATTGATGGCGCAGTTGCGCGACGGCGCGGCCGCCTACCGGCGCGACATGGAAACGCTGGTGGCCATGCGCGCCAAGACCGAGAATCCGATCGAGCTCGATAAGGCCGTCGCCGGCGCCGACAAGGTGATCTCGGCGGCGCTGGCCAGCCTGACGGAAAAAACCGACGAATCGCTCAAGCGCGCCGACCAGCGCATGACGGAAGTGAGCGCGGAAGCGCAGGCCCGCGTGATCGAGACGCTGGCCGTGATCGTGGTGTTGACCATCGCCGCCGGCGTCTTCATGACGATGTCCATCACGCGCCCTATCGGCAAGGCGGTGGTGGTGGCCGAGACGCTGGCGCGGGGCGACCTCAATATCGACATCGGCGCCACCACCGCCGACGAAACCGGCCAGCTGCTGGCGGCCATGAAAAACATGATCGCCACGCTCAAGCAGGTGATCGAGGGCCAGCACAAGGTCGTCAACGCTGCCAATCGCGGCGACTTCGAGGCGCGCATCGAAATGGCCGGCCTGCAGGGCTTCCAGAAGGAGATGGGCGAGGGCCTGAACAATCTGGTCACCACCACCGGCGCCAGTATCCGTGACGTGGTGCGCGTGATGGGCGCGATGTCGGACGGCGACTTGAGCAAGACCATCGACAAGCGGTACGAGGGCGCCTTCGCGCAGCTCAAGGAGTACTGTAACAACACCGTTTCCAAGCTGGCGCAGGTGGTGACGGAGGTGAACAGCAGCGCCGAGGCGCTGGCCAGCGCCTCCGAGGAAATCAGCGCCACCGCGCAGACGCTGTCGCAGGCCGCCAGCGAGCAGGCCGCCGGCGCCGAGGAAACCAGCGCCTCCATCGAGCAGATGACGGCGTCGATTTCGGCCAACACGGAAAACGCCAAGGTCACCGACGGCATCGCCAGCACGGCGGCCAAGGAGGCGGTCGAGGGCGGCCAGGCGGTGCGCTCGACGGTGGCGGCGATGCAGCAGATCGCCAAGAAAATCCAGATCATCGACGACATCGCCTACCAGACCAATTTGCTGGCGCTGAACGCGGCCATCAAGGCGGCCCGCGCCGGCGAACATGGCAAGGGCTTCGCCGTGGTCGCGGCCGAGGTGCGCAAGCTGGCCGAACGCAGCCAGCTGGCGGCGCAGGAAATCGAACAGGTGGCCACCAGCAGCGTCGACCTGGCCGAGAAGGCCGGCCGGCTGCTCGACCAGATGGTGCCGAATATCCGCAAGACGTCGGACCTGGTGCAGGAGATCACGGCGGCGTCGGAAGAACAGTCGGCCGGCGTGGGGCAGATCAACGCCGCCGTCGGGCAGCTGAGCCAGACCACGCAGCAGAACGCGTCGAGCTCGGAGCAGCTGGCGGCGACGGCCGAGGAAATGAGCGGCCAGGCCGAGCAGCTGCAAAACGCGATGTCCTTCTTCAAGCTGGCCGGCGTGGCCGCTTATCAGGGTGGCGGTCGCGGACAGCCGCCGCGCGGCGGGCGGAAATCATCGGCTCACAGCCACGGCGGCAATCCGCGCGTGATGGCCGTTGCCGATGTCGACGAAACGCAGTTCGTGAAATTCTGAGCGGCGGTCAAACAGGATAAACGATATAAATCGTTTAGCGGAACAGGCTATGCTCTTTGAGGACGGCGAGGAAAATTTCCTCATGCCGTCCGATGCACCTTCGGATGGCCGTCGGCACATCTTCCCGGGTCTTTTTGCAGAGGCCCAGCTGCTTGTCGAACTGGATATCCAAACCCCTGGCCGTGACCGCGTCGTTCGGGCTGGGCCGGATGCGCAGGGTCGCGCCCAGTTGCTCCTGTAGGCGATTGATGGTGCGCTGCAAGCCTTCATAAGTATCGATGCTATCGATGTGTTTGATGAGCTTGATCTCTTCCTTGCGCGTCAGTTGCAGGATGCGGGCATCGGCGCCGGTCGCGTCCCGCAAGGTCTCGCGCTCGCAGTCGCACGCGCCCGGAGGACAGGGCTGGCGTAGCGGGGGGACTTCGGCGTGCAGCATGGTGTTCACGGCGGCGGTGCGGGTGCTGGCTGGGACTCAAATTCTAACGCGAACGGCGCGCGCCGGGGCAAACGCGTCAGCCCTTTTTCAAATGCTTGTAGGCTTCGCGATAGCTGAGCGCCGGCAGGTGCACGCGCTCGGCGTCGAGGAAGGCGCGGGTGGCGTCGGGCGCGTGGTGGGCGTAGTCGCGCAGCGCCCAGCCGATGGCTTTCTGGATGAAAAACTCCTTCTCCGGCGACAGCGCCAGCGCATACGAAAACAGGCGTTCGACGTCGGTGCGGCCGCGCCGTCCCAGCTGGTGCAGCATGGCGATGCGGCGCACCCAGAAGCTGGGATGGCGCAGCGCCGCGTCCATGCCGCTGTGCGATTCGTGCAGCACGTCGCCGACGATGGCGGCCAGGCCGTCGACCGTGTCCCACCACGGTTTGCGCTGTGCCAGCGCCAGCAGCGCCGGTATGTGGTCGGTGCCCAACTCGCGCCAGTGCAGCATCAGCAAATCGAGGGCGGCGTACTGGTATTCGCGCTCGGGCCGGTCCCACAGCGACGAGGCGCAGGCCAGCAGCAGCTTCGGCCCCGAGCCTTGCAGCGGTTTCAACAGAGGTCGCAGCGCCAGCCGCCGTTGCGGCGTCGGGATGCCGATGAAGACGAACTGCTCGCGCATATAGGCGCGCATGGCGGCGCGGCGCTCGGGCTGGGCGGCGCCTTGCAGCGCCAGGTTGACGGCATCGAAAAAAGCGTGGTCCATGGCGGCCTGGAAGGTGGCGTGGGAGGTGTAGCGGCGGGGCGAAAAAAAACGCTCCCGAAGAAGCGTTCTTGAGCGGCACCGGCGATTATTTCACCGTGGCTTTTTTCAGCAGTTCGTCGCGGTAGGCGGCGATTTTTTGCTGTTGCAGCATCTCTTCGATGCGGCCCTTGACCTGTTCCAGCGGCGGGATCTGCACCGGGCGCGATTCCTCGACCTTGATGACGTGGTAGCCGAACTCGGACTTGACCGGGGTGTCGGTCATCTGGCCGGGCTTGAGGGCGACCATGGCGTCGGCGAATGGCTTGACCAGTTTGCCGGGAGTGACCCAGCCGAGGTCGCCGCCGTTGTTGGCCGAGCCGTCTTTCGACACCTTGGCCAGCTCGTCGAACTTGCCGCCGGCCTTGATCTTGGCGATGATGTCCTTCGCTTGCGCTTCGGTCTCGACCAGGATGTGGCGGGTGTGGTATTCGGTGCCGGCGTTGGCGGCCTTGACCTTTTCATACTCGGCCTTGACTTCGCCATCCTTGAGCGGATGCTTCTTGACGTAGTCGCCCAGCATGGCGTTGATGATGATGCTCTGGCGCGCGTTTTCCACTTGCGCCTTGACGTCGGCGTGGGTGCCGAAGCCTTGCTTGTCGGCTTCCTGGACCAGCACTTCGCGGCCGATCAATTCCTTCTTGGCCGCTTCGCGCAGCTGCGGCGAATCCGGCTGCTTGCCCTGGGCGATGACTTGCTGGACCATCTGGTCTACGCGCGATGTCGGAATGGCCTTGCCGTTGACGGTGACGGCGGTTTGGGCGAAAGAGGGTGCGGCGGCGATCGCGCACAAGGCTAACAACAGGCGGGCTGGCTTCACAATCATTATCACATCCTATAAATAAACAAGAGAGCACGCCGGACGGGCCGGACGCAGGGTCTAACGTGAAACCGGCGCCCTGGAGGGGCGCCGGCGGGGTCCAGCTTACTGGACTTTTGCTTTCTTGACCAACTCAGCCTGGTAGGCTTGCAGCTTGTCCTGGGTCAGTTTTTCCGCGATTTGCGGCTTCACTTCTTCCAGCGTCGGCAGCTTGGCGGCGCGGATGTCGTCCACTTTGATGACGTGGAAGCCGTTCGGGCTCTGCACCGGCTTGTCGGTGTACTGGCCTTTTTGCAGGCCGACGAAGGCGTCCGAGAATACTTTCGGGAACGACGACGGGGTGGCCCAGTCGAGGTCGCCGCCGTTCGATGCCGAACCGGTGTCTTTCGACAGCTTGGCCAGGTCCTCGAACTTGGCGCCGCCCTTGAGCTTGGCGATCACGTCGTTCGCTTCCGCTTCGGTGCCCAGCAGGATGTGGCGCACATGGTATTCCTTGTCGCCGGCCTGGGCCGTGAACTTGTCGTACTCGGCCTTGACGGCGGCGTCCGTCACCGGGTTTTTCTTGACGTAGTCGCCGACCAGGGCGTTGATGATGATGGCTTGGCGGGCGTTTTCGATTTGCGCTTTGACGGCCGCATCCTTGCCGAAACCTTCTTTTTCCGCTTCCTGCATCATCACTTCGCGGCCGATCAAGTCTTTCTTGATGAGCTCGCGCAGCTGTGGCGAGTCAGGTTGCTGGCCTTGGGCCACAACTTGCTTGACGACGGCGTCAACGCGGGAAGTAGGGATGGCTTTACCGTTCACCACGGCGACGTTTTGAGCAAAAGCGGGAGCGGCGACAACGGCGAGCAGGGCGAGCAGCAAACGGGCTGGCTTGAAGGTCATTATTAATTCCTGTAAAGGGAAAAGTTGCGTAAATATGCGAGGAGGAGGTCTATCGTTTATGCGTCGTGTTAATACGTCTTATAAGCGGATCGACCGGCGCCTTGCGCTACATCATACTTCGGACGGTGCCAGTGCGGTAATGGCCAATGCATGAATTTCTTTATGCATCATATCGTGCACGGAATCATACACGAGTCGATGTCTTGTAACCAGTTTCAAACCCTCAAAACGGGCCGAAACGATACGTAAATTGTAATGGCCGCCACCGGAGGCGGCTCCGGCGTGGCCGGCGTGCAGGGCGGAGTCGTCGTCGAGCACGATTTCCTGCGGTTCCAGCGCCGCCTGCAGGCGCTGGCGGAGTAGTTCGATGCGGGTATCGTTCATGCTTCTTCGTCCTTCATATGTTTCGATAAATACAGGGTTTGGATCACGATAAACACGAACATGATGGAGGTGGAACCGAAGGCTTTGAAACTGACCCAGGCACTGGTATTGCCCTTAAACAAAACAAAGGCGACATACAGATTCAAAAAGCCCATGGCCGTAAAGAAGGCCA
The DNA here is from genome assembly GCF_025354735.1 of Rugamonas sp. Classification (GTDB taxonomy): domain Bacteria; phylum Pseudomonadota; class Gammaproteobacteria; order Burkholderiales; family Burkholderiaceae_D; genus Rugamonas. Next base: position 11,640 of record NZ_JANXMI010000261.1, on the reverse strand, counting down.
TCCACGCCAGATTGACGCGCCGCCAGATCGGATCCGGCAACTGGATCACGTGTTCCATCGACTTGCGCATCAGATTCTTTTTGAATAGCAACTGGCCGCCGATCAGGCTCAGCGCGAAGCACCAATAGATCACCGTCAGCTTCCATTTAATGAAATCTTCGTCGTGGAAATAAATCGTCAGGCCGCCGAAGAAGGCGAACATGAACAGCGACATCCACAGCACGAAGTCGACCTTGCGGCGGCGGGCCAGCACGTAGCTGATTTGCAACACGGTGGCGGCGATGCCGGCCAGCGTGGCGATCACGATGGCCGACTGGTCGGCCGTGACGGAGCCGCCCGAGATCATGCCGCCCATGTGGGCGTTGATCCAGGTTTGCGCCAGTTCGGCGTTCATGCCGGCCCATTTATAGGAAATGAAGAAGACCAGCAGCGGGAAGAAGTCGAACAGGAATTTCATGATGGCGTGGAGGTCGGGTGATGATGATTGGTTTTATTTTTATTATGGCGGATTATTGCGGGTCGAAGCGCAGCGACGCCGAATTGATGCAATAGCGCAGGCCGGTCGGCGGCGGGCCGTCCGGGAACACGTGGCCCAGGTGGGCGTCGCAGACGGCGCAGATGATCTCGGTGCGCACCATGCCGTGGGCGCGGTCGACCTTTTCGATGACGTTGGCCGGGTCCAGCGCCTTGAAATAGCTCGGCCAGCCGCAGCCGGAATCGAATTTGGCGTCGGACTCGAACAGCGGCGTGTCGCAGCAGACGCAGGTATAGATGCCGTGCTCGTGGTGGTCCCAGAACTTGCCGGTGAAAGCGCGTTCGGTGGCGGCGTGGCGCGTCACCTGGTATTCCATCGGGTCCAGCGCGGCGCGCCATTCGGCGTCGGTCTTTTGTACTTTGTCGGTCATGGTTACTCTCTTTCGGGGTCAGGAGGAACAGCTCACTTCGAGGTGGCTGGCCCAGTCGGGCGGCAGCGCCGCGTATGATTCGTGCTCGGGCTGTTCGTCGAACGGCTTTTGCAGCACGGTCAGCAGGCGCGCCAATTCACTGTAGTCTTTATTTTGCGCTTTTTCGATGGCAACTTGCGCCAGGTAGTTACGCAGTATGTATTTGGGGTTGACCGCGTCCATCGCAAGCTTGCGCGCCGCGTCGCCGCGGCCTTCCTGGCGCAGGCGGTCGCGGTAGCGCTCGGCCCAGGCGTCGAAGGCGGGCCGGTCCAGGAACAGGTCGCGCAGCGGCGCGTCCTGCGCCGGGTCTTGCGCGCGCAGATTGCCGAGGCGGCGGAAGAACAGCGTGAAGTCGACGTGATTGTCCTGCATCAGCGTGAACATGGCGTCGAACAGCATGCGGTCGTCTTCCTGCTGTTCGGGCGAGGCGGCGCGCGCCAGCCCCAGCTTGGCCAGCATCAGCTCGTCGATCTTGGCGCCGAACTCCGGCTGGTAGACGTCGAGCGCCCGCTGCGCCGCGTCGGTGTCGCCTATCAAGGGCAGCAGCGCCTGGCCCAGCGCGTAACAATTCCAGTGGCCGATCTGCGGCTGCATGGCGTAGGAATAGCGGCCTTGCTGGTCGGTGTGGTTGCAGATGTGCTGGGCGTCGAAGGCTTCCATGAAGCCGTAGGGGCCGTAGTCCAGCGTCAGGCCGAGGATGGACATATTGTCCGTGTTCATCACCCCGTGCATGAAACCGACGGCCTGCCAGTGCGCGATCATGTGCGCGGTGCGGCGCGTGACCGCTTCCAGCAAGCCCTGGTAGGGATTGGCGGTGGCGGCCAGTTGCGGGTAGAAGCGGGCGATCACATAATCGGCCAGCAACTTCAACTGTTCCGGCTTGTCCTTGTGGAACCAGTGCTCGAAAGAACCGAAGCGCACGAAGCTGGGCGCCATGCGCAACACGACGGCCGAGGTTTCCGGCGTTTCGCGCATGATGTACTGGTCCGAGCCCGCGACGGACAGTGCGCGCGACGTTGGGATGCCGAGCGCGTGCATCGCCTCCGAGCACAGGAATTCGCGGATCGACGAGCGCAGCACGGCGCGGCCGTCGCCCATGCGCGAATACGGCGTCATGCCGGCGCCCTTGAGCTGCAATTCCATGGGGCCGGCCGTGCTGGCCATATCGCCCAGCAAGATCGCGCGGCCATCGCCGAGCTGGCCGGCCCAGACGCCGAACTGGTGGCCGGAATAGACGGCCGCCAGCGGACGGGCGCTGTCGGGCACGGCATTGCCGGCCAGCAGGGCGACGAAATCGGCTTCGGCCAGGCGCGCCGGGTCGAGGCCGAGCAGGGCGGCGGCGGGCGTGCTGACCCCGACCAGATACGGCGCCGGCAGCGGCGTCGGCATCAGCCGGGTGTAGAAGTCCGGGGGCAGCGTTGCGAACGAGTTGTCCAGCGGCAGGTTGGCGGCGGTAGCGGTAATGGCGGTTCCAGTCATTCAATAAGCTGCGATTGTCCGCTCGGCGAGGGGGATTCGGAATTTTACCGCAGAGTGGCGATACTATCGGGCCAAACTCGCGTTTTGCACGGACCGTTACACTCGGTAACGCACTGTTACGCGCGCTCACATCGGTTTTGAGCGGCGTTGCCGGTCGCGCCGGGCGCTGGTGCGGCGCAACATCGAAATACATTGACGCTGCCGCCACCGCGTTCGACACTCGTTCCCCATCAGACAATATTGCAGGAGCGCCCATGTCGACTTATCCGCGGAGCCCGGTGATGGGCCAGATGATGGACCAGCCGCTGCTCATTTCCAGCATCATCACCTTCGCCGCGCGCCACTATGGCGGCAGCGAAATCGTCTCGCGCCGCATCGAAGGCGACCTGCACCGCTACACTTTCGCCGACTGCCATAGTCGCGCGCGCCGCCTGGCCAACGCCTTGCAAGCGCTGGGCGTGCAAATGGGCGAGCGCGTCGCCACGCTGGCCTGGAACGGTTATCGGCATCTGGAGGCATATTACGCGGTGTCCGGCTCGGGCGCCGTCTTGCACACCATCAATCCGCGCCTGCATCCCGAGCAGATCGCCTATATCGCCAATCACGCCGAAGACCAGTACCTGCTGTTCGACCTGACTTTTTTGCCGCTGGTGGAAGCGATCGCGCCGCATTGCCAGACCGTGAGGGGCTGGATACTGATGTGCGACCGCGACCGCATGCCGGCCGCCAGCAAGATCGCCGGCCTGATGTGCTACGAAGACTTGATCGACAGCCACACCGACGATTACGCCTGGCCGCTGTTCGACGAAAACTCGGCTGCCACGCTGTGCTACACCTCCGGCACCACGGGCCATCCCAAGGGCGCCCTGTATTCGCACCGCTCGACCGTGTTGCACGCCTATGGTTCCGCGCTGCCGAACGCCCTGAATGTGTCGTCGCAAGACACGGTGATGCCGGTGGTGCCCATGTTCCACGTCAACGCCTGGGGCTTGCCGTATTCGGTGCCGCTGTCGGGCGCCAAACTGGTGTTTCCCGGCGCCGCGCTGGACGGCAAGTCGGTCTACGAATTGTTCGAGAGCGAGCGCGTGACGTTCTCGGCCGGCGTGCCGACCGTCTGGCTGGGCCTGATTAATTACGCGCTGCAAAATCAGCTGAAGTTTTCGACCTTCCGCCGCACCGTGATCGGTGGCTCGGCCTGCCCGCCGGCCATGATGGACACGCTGATCGATGAATTCGGCGTCGACGTGATCCACGGTTGGGGCATGACGGAAATGTCGCCGCTGGGCACCACCGGCGGTTTGATGTGCAAGCATTTGAGCTTGCCGAAAGAGGCGCAGCGCAAGGTGTTGCAAAAGCAGGGGCACGCCGTGTATGGCGTAGACATGAAGATAGTCGACGACGATGGTGTGGAATTGCCGTGGGATGGCGTGCAATATGGGCATCTGCTGGTCCAAGGACCGTGGATCATTGCGCGCTATTTCAAGGACGAGGGCGGCGACGTGCTGCAAGACGGCTGGTTCCCCACGGGCGACGTCGCCACCATCGATGCCGACGGTTATATGCAGATCACCGACCGCAGCAAGGACGTCATCAAGTCCGGCGGCGAGTGGATAGGCACCATCGACCTGGAAAACATCGCCGTCGCGCATCCGGCCGTGATGCAGGCGGCCTGCATCGGCATCGCGCATCCGAAGTGGGACGAGCGGCCGCTGCTGGTGGTCGTGTTGCGGCCGGGGCAGGCAGTGAGCCGCGAGCAATTGCTCGCTTATTTCGACGGCAAGATCGCCAAATGGTGGTTGCCGGACGACGTGGTGTTCGTCGAGGCGCTGCCGGTCGGCGGCACCGGCAAGATCCAGAAAAACAAGCTGCGCGAACAGTTCAGGGATTACCGCCTGCCGACAGCCTGAGCGGTTTCTGCGATATCACGCGACGACATACGACCGCGCGCCGATCACGCCGCCGCGGCCGTCGCCCCCGGCATCGCCAGCGCCAGCTTTTGCAACAGCCGTTCGCACTCGAACACGCACAGGGTTTGGTGCGCCTTGTCGCCTTCGGCGTCGATATCGATCACTTCATCCATTTCGTTGCGCAGATCGGCCGGGCCGCTATTGTTGCGCATCATCTTGGGCGCGGCGAAACGCTTGCTGTCGTCGATGGTCATGATGTTTTCGACGGCGTCGACCAGCAAGCCGTAGCGCTCCTCGCCGCGCTCGACGATGAGGATTTTCGCCCGCGCCAGATTATCGAGTTCCGCCATGCCGTACAGGCGGCGCAGGTCGACCACGCTAATCATCTGTTGGCGCAGATTGAGCATGCCGCGCATGAAGGGCGGCATGCCGGGCGTGCTCGTCACGGCGCTGGAAAAATCGATGATTTCGCGCACCTGCTTGATTTCCACCGCAAACGTGTTTTCCAGCGCGAAGGTAATGTAGACCTGGCGCAAGGCCTTGCGTTTATCGCGTTGCTGCGCCTTTTCGACCGCCTTGGCTTCGTCGGGGTAGAGGTTGGCGTGGCCATTGCGCATCTCGATGATCTCGGTGTTGGAGAAAATTCCGCGATGATCGAGGAAGATGATGTCGCCCAGCTCCGGCCGCGAAATGCAACCGCCGAACATGCCGGCCCGCGCCTTGCTCAGCAACGGTATCGGCATCACTTCGTCCGGGTAAAAATGGACGATGTTATCGACCGAATCGACCAGGAAGCCAACCGTTGCATCGTCGATGCGGGCGACCACGATGCGCTGGCTGGGCAGCGGCACGCGCGCGCCGTCGGCACCGGCTGTGGCGGTCTTGGCCGCCCTGGCAGTATCGCCGCCCAGCAACACGGCGAAGTCGACCACCGCCACCGGACTGCCGCGAAAATTGATGCGCCCCATGCACAGCTGGCTGTTCAAGATGGAGGTGTGCAATTCCGGCACATTGATGATTTCCTGGATCGCCGCCATGTCAAAGGCGAAGCTGCTGTCGCCGACGCGGAAGCTGACGCACTGGCGCCGCTGCGCCGCCGCGTGGAACTGGCGCTGATCCAGCTTGCGGCTGGCGGCCTTGAGCGCCAGCACATGGGGCACGTTTTCTATCTGCGCCAGCGCGGCCGGATTGAGCACTTGCACCAGCCGTTCGCCGTCGTCGAGCAAGATGGTGCCGGCGATCACGCCCTGGACGGCGCCGTGTTGATAGCTGAGGCTGCTGCGCTGCTCGGCCCGCACACGCAGGATTTCGCCGGTGTCGTGGAATAGTATGCCGACCAGCACTTGCTGGAAGTCGAGGATGGCGATTTTGTGGCTGCGCTCGGCCGGCGGGGCGTCGGGACGGAACACGCGGCCCAGATTGACCACCGGAATGACCGTGCCGCGCAGCGTGAACACGCCCTCGAGGAAGGGTGGCGACAGCGGCAGGGCGCTCATCTTGTCCGGGAAGTTGACCACTTCACGGATGCAGCTGGCCGGCAGCGCGAACTCATCGGCGCCCAGCATGAAGGAACCGAACAGCTCGACGGCCGGCGCCGCCGGAGCGGCCACCGCCACGGTGGCGGTCACGGCCACTTCGCTGTCCAGGTCCAGGATTGCATGTATCTCGGCGACGTCAGACATGGTCGTAGGCGCTTTCCGGCGTGAGGGCCACCAGGTCCGTGATGGAGAAGGTCTGGTCGGTGCAATCGATCTGCATTTGCCGCCCGCGTTTGCCGCCCAGGTCGGTGTAGCGCACGTTCAAGCCACACTGTTGCAGATATTTTTGCGCGGCGGCCACGTTTTGCTGGCCGATCCGCAGCCGGCTCGATTCGCCGCCGAACATGCTGGCGCCGCCCGCCAGTATCACTTCCACGTCCGGATAATCTTCCACGCGCACGCCCATCAGGCGCAGCAGCGACGGCACCGCCTGGCTGACGTAGCGCGCGCCCAGGCACGCGTCCTCTTGCGGCGCTTCCGGCAACAGGCAGTGGGCCAGGCCGCAGCGCCCGCCTTTTTTCCAGATAAAGCCGATGCCGACGCAGGAGCCGAGCACGGCCTGCAGCCGTTCGGAGTGGCAGCCGATCTTCAGCTGACCCATGCCGACCTGATGGGGCTGTTGTTCTCGTTGTTGGTTCATCATGCCGCGGCCTCGTCTAGTTTGTAGATCATGGTTTGCTCGAACTGGTAAGCCGTTTCCAGGCGGCTGATGGTTTCCGACTCGCCCAGGATCAGCCGGGCGTGCGGCGCCATGCTGTGTCGGGCTTGCTGCAACACCGTCTTCTGGTGTTCGATGTCGAAATAGATCAGCACATTGCGCAGGAAAATCAAATCGAAGCGCTGCGCCGGCCGCAAGGGCTGGAGCAGGTTGTGCTGGCCGAAGCTGACGTGTTTCTTCAGCTCGTCGGGCACGCGCGCGACTTTGCCGGTCACGATGAAATACTTTTTAAACAAGTCGGGATGGGAACTTTGCAGGCGTTCCACCGAACGGCCCTCGTACTGGCCGGCGGCGGCCTGGCCCAGGATTTGCTGCGAAATATCGGTGGCGTGGATGTGATAGCGGAACGCCGGCGTGCCCAGCTTGAATTGCTCGCACAACATGGCGATCGAGTACAGCTCCTCGCCGCTGGCGGCGGCGGCCGACCAGATGTGGAGCGTCTTGCCGTGGTGGGCGGCCCACCAGTCCGGCAAGTAGCGGCCGGCGAAATAGTCCCACACCTGCGGCGTGCGGAAAAACAGGGTGTCGTTGGTGGTCACGAGGTCGATGAAATGCGGGATTTCGGCACCATCGCGCTCAACCCGGTCCAGATAATCCTGATAGCTGCTGAGCGACAAGGCTTGCATGCGGGGGCGCAGACGGCGCTCCAGCAGCACGCTCTTGCGCTCCGTCATCGCGATGCCGGTGTGCTTGCGCACCAGCACGATGAGTTTCGCCAGGATGGTGGGGTTGAGTTCCATCGTCGTTACACCACGAAACCGGAAACGATCTGGTTCAGGCCGCCGGCGCGTTCATTGAGCGCATCGATGGAGCGGGCGATGCTTTCGCACGAGGCCGCCGATTTTTCCGTTTCCTCGGCGATGTACTGGATCGCCGTGCTCACTTCGCGCGCCGTCAGCGACTGTTCGTTGGCCGCGTGCGAGATGTCGGAAATAGCTTGCGTGGTCTTGGCCACGCCGGAGACGATCTTGTCGAAGGCGTCGCTGGCCTGTTTGGAAATTTCGCTGCCGGTCGAGACGCGTTTGACCGATTCATTTATCAGCTTGGAAATTTCCTTGGTCGCTTGCGAGGAGCGCTCGGCCAGCTTGCGCACCTCGTCGGCGACGACCGAGAAGCCGAGGCCGTGTTCGCCGGCGCGGGCCGCTTCGATGGCGGCGTTGAAGGCCAGCATATTGGTCTGATTGGCGATTTCGCTGATGACCTTGACGATTTCGCCGATGTCTTCCGACGAGCGGTTGATGAGGTCCATGGCCTCGATCGATTTGGCGACTGCCTTGGCGCCGGCTTCGGCCTCGAGCTGCGTGGCTTTGGCGAGCTGGTCGGCGTTGGAGGTGTTTTCGGCGATGGTGGTGATGGAATTGGTCAGGCCGTCGATGGACGCGTTCATTTCCTCGACGGTGGCGCCCAGCGCCTGGGTGCCGACGGCCACGCCGGTCGAGCGTTCGGCGATGGCGGTCGAAGCGTCGACAAAGCCGTTGGCGGCGCCGACCACGTTGCCGATCACCGAGCGCAGGTCGGCGATCATCTTGCTGATGCCGCCGGCCAGCAGGTCCAGCGGCTCCGTGCCGTCGACCACGATGTTGCACGTCAGGTCGCCCTTGGCGGCCTGGGCCACCGATGCGAGCAGCACATCGACCTTGTGATTGTCGCTGGCGGCCTTGGCCTGGACGCTGTTTTCCAGATTGACCTGCTCGGTGATGTCGATGGCGAATTTCACCACCTTATAAGCTTTGCCATTCAAATCGAGGATGGGATTATAGGTAGCCTGTATCCATACCACTTTGCCATGATTGCCGATGCGTTTATAGCGGCCGCCTTCGAATTCGCCGCGTGCCAGTTTTTGCCAGAACTTTTTATATTCGGGGCTGTTGCTGAATTCCGGCTCGACGAATATGCGGTGGTGATCGCCCTTGATGTCGTCGAGTTCATAACCCATGACATTGAGGAAATTCTCATTGGCGGTGAGTATTTTGCCGCTGAGGTCGAACTCAATCACGGCCTGCGAGCGCTCGATGGCGTCGACCTTGCCGGAAAATTCGGCGCCTTGCCGTTTCACCTCGGTGATGTCGGTGGCGAACTTGATGACTTTGTAGGCCTTGCCGTTGGCGTCGATGATGGGGTTGTAAGAGGCGTTGATCCACACCTCCTCGCCGTCCTTGCGGACCCGCTTGAACAGGCCGCGACTGAACTCGCCCCTGCCGAGGCGGGCCCAAAGGTCTTTGTATTCGGCCGAGTTGGCGTATTCCGCTTCGCAGAAGATGGCATGGTGCTTGCCCTGCACCTCGGCCAGCGTATAGCCTAGCGTGCGCAGGAAGTTTTCGTTGGCGTGGAGGATGGTGCCGTCCAGGTCGAACTCGATCAGGGCCTGCACCCGGTTCAGCGCCGTGTTGATCGCTTGAATGTCCAGGTCTTGCGAGACGATTACTTGAGTAGATGCATCCATATTGGTTCCCGTTATAATTGGAGAGAATTTAAATACTGTTATATTTGGAGAGATTTTAATGCGCGTTATATTTGGAGAGAATTAATGTGGTGAAAGTTTCCTGCGTGTGTATATTATTTATCTCATTCAAATTTAATTCAAGCGCCGAAATAAGGTTCGGATCATTTAAATACACTCTATTGGGGAAAGCCTGAAAATCATCGTGGCCTATTGTCTGTTCATCTACGCCGATTTGATAGTCGCCTCCGAAAACAATATGGCTGCATGAGCTGGATTGATGGTAACTATTAATGAAAATATTAATGAAAAATACATATTGCATTGGTCACAGCGGTGCGGGGCGGAGGCCGCAAACATGGCATTCAGCAAAAAAATAATACGACCGTTCTTTTGTGCGGTATAGTGAGAAATTCCGCATACCGATCCGTTTTTACTAACGTTTTCACTAAACCAACAAGGAAGAGACATGAGCGCCGATTACCAAGTCCACGGTTCCGTTGCCGTCATTACGCTGAATAACCCGCCGGTCAACGGCATGGGCCTGGCCACGCGCACGGCCGCCGTCGACGGCATCGAGCGGGCGCTGGCGGACGAGGCCGTCAAAGCCATCGTCATCACCGGCGCCGGCAAGGCGTTCTCGGGCGGCGCCGACATCAAGGAATTCAACACGCCGCAGGCGCTGGCCGAGCCGAACCTGCACACCCTGATCGCCACGGCCGAAGGCTCGACCAAGCCGGTGGTGGCCGCCATCCACACCGTCTGCATGGGCGGCGGGCTGGAACTGGCGCTCGGCTGCCATTACCGCGTGGCGATGCCGGGCGCCCAGATCGCGCTGCCGGAAGTGAAGCTGGGCCTGCTGCCGGGCGCCGGCGGCACCCAGCGCCTGCCGCGCGTGCTGGGCCTGGAAATGGCCTTGAACATGATTGTTTCCGGCACGCCGGTGGCGTCGGAAAAGCTGGCCAAGGCCGGCCTGTTCGATGAACTGTTCGGCGCCGACGCCGATTTGCTGACGTCGGCCGTCGCCTTTGCCGAAAAAATCGCCGCTATCCGGCCGCTGCCGAAAGTGCGCGACCGCCGGGTCGATTATCCGAACCACGAAGCGTTTTTGCAGTTCTCGCGCAATACGGTGAAAGCCATGTCGGGTCCGTATCCGGCGCCGCTGGAATGCGTGGAAACGGTGGCCGCGTCCGTCACGATGAAGTTTGAAGACGGCCTCAAGTTCGAGCGCGAGCGCTTCATCCACCTGATCCAGACCACCGAATCGAAGGCGCTGCGCCACGCCTTCTTCGCCGAACGCATCGCCGGCAAGGTGCCGGACGTGCCGGCCGACACGCCGGTGCGCGCCATCAAGAGCGCGGCCGTGATCGGCGCCGGCACCATGGGCGGCGGTATCGCGATGAACTTCGTCAACGCCGGCATTCCGGTGGTGATGCTGGAAACCACGCAGGAAGCGCTCGACAAAGGCCTGGCGACCATCCGCAAGAATTACGACAACACCATGAAGAAGGGCAAGCTGACGCAGGAAAAGTTCGACCAGCGCATGGCTTTGCTGAGCGGTACGCTGTCGTATGACGAGATCGGCCAGGCCGACATCGTCGTCGAAGCCGTGTTCGAGGACATGGGCGTCAAGGAAACCGTGTTCCGCCAACTCGATCGGGTGATGAAGCCGGGCGCCATCCTGGCATCGAACACGTCCACGCTGGACTTGAACCGGATCGCCGCTTTCACGGCGCGGCCGCAGGATGTGATCGGGACCCACTTCTTCAGCCCGGCCAACGTGATGAAGCTGCTGGAAATCGTGCGCGGCGCCCAGACCGGCAAGGACGTGCTGGCGACCACGCTGGCGCTGTCGAAAAAACTGAAGAAGACCGGCGTCGTTTCCGGCGTGTGCGACGGCTTCATCGGCAACCGCATGATAGAGCAATACAGCCGGCAAGCCGGCTTCCTGCTGGAAGAAGGCTGCTTGCCGGAGCAGGTCGACAAGGCGGTCGAGAAATTCGGCTTCGCGATGGGGCCGTTCCGCATGGGCGACCTGGCCGGCAACGACATCGGCTGGTATATCCGCAAGCGCCGCTACATCGAGTCGCCCGACATCAGTTATTCGAAAACCGCCGACCTGCTGTGCGAAATGGGCCGCTACGGCCAGAAGAGCGGCGCCGGCTGGTACGACTACAAGGCGGGCGACCGCAAGGCTTATCCGAACGAGCAGGTCAATGCGATGATCGTCCAGCATTCGGCCGACCTCGGCGTGGGGCGGCGCAAGGTCGGCGACCAGGAAATCGTCGAGCGGCTGGTGTATTCCATGGTCAACGAGGCGGCGCTGATATTGGAGGAGGGCATCGCCATGCGCGCCTCCGACATCGATATGGTGTATTTGACCGGCTATGGCTTCCCGCTGTTCCGCGGCGGACCGATGTTCTACGCCGACACGGTCGGCTTGCCGAACGTGCTGTCGGCCATCGAGAAATATGCGCGCGGCCTTCACGGCGAGGCGTGGAAGGCGGCGCCGCTGCTGCTCCGGCTAGCCAGGGAAGGCCAGACCTTCAACGGTTGACTCCGCACCGCATCGACCCACACCAGGCACAGGCCGCCGCCCGTCGCAAGTGCGCGG
>NZ_JANXMI010000210.1 GCF_025354735.1 Rugamonas sp. | reverse complement strand
CGCGTCGCTGGTCAAGCTGGGCGTGGACCCGGCCACCGCCGTCACGTCCGGTTTCTACAACGGCAGCAGCGACGTGGTGCAGATCGCCATTCCGAAAGTCGATTCGACGACGCTGCTGAACGTTTCCGTCGGCAGCATCAGCATGGGTTCGACCGACAAGACCGGCGTGGCGACGACGGCCGGCGCCGTCGATGCCACCGGCAAGCTCATCGCGCCATCGTTCGGTTCCATCGCCATGAACAATATCGACCTGCGGGGTACCACCGTCTGGATCTGGGCCCACTGATCGGCCCGCGCGCTGGCTTCCCAGGCCGCGTCGTTGGCCTGAAAAGTCAGCGCGCAACGCTGGACCGGGGCTGCGGCGGGCCAGTAAGATGGCCTCGCAGTCTTGAAAAAATATAAAGTGTTATTGCTAATAACCCATCCTTCCCGGAGACAAAAAAATGAAATTCTTCACCAAATCGCTGATCGCCGCCGCCCTGACCACCGCCGCCTTCTCGGCCTCGGCCATGACCCCCATCCAGGATGCCGAGCTGAGCACCGTCAGCGGCCAGGACGGCGTGTCGATCGCGGCGAACCTGAACATCAACATCGGTTCCTTCGTCTACACGGACACCGACGTCAACGGCGGTTCGGTCGCCTTCAGCAACATCGGCGTGCATGGCATCCTGGCCGCCGCCATCGACATCGTCAACGCGCCGACCTTCGCCGCGTCGCTGGTCAAGCTGGGCGTGGACCCGGTCACCGCCGTCGCGTCCGGTTTCTACAACGGCAGCAGCGACGTGGTGCAGATCGCCATTCCGAAAGTCGATTCGACGACGCTGCTGAACGTGTCCGTCGGCAGCATCAGCATGGGCTCGACCGATATGACCACCGGTAAGGCGGTCACGGCTGGCGCCGTCGATGCCACCGGCAAGCTCATCGCGCCATCGTTCGGCTCCATCGCCATGAACAATATCGACCTGCGCGGCACCACGGTCTGGATCTGGGCCCACTGATCGCCCGGTAAAAACGGCCGCGCCCGCGGCCGTGTACGGCAAGAGGCCGGCCCCGCTGCGTTCATCGGTCATCGCAGCCCGGCCGGCCTCCTGTTCCTCCAGTCCGGCGCGTCCGCGCGCCTCTGCATGGTGGCACCGACATGATGTGTTCCGATTTTTTGGCTGATTTTTCGGCCGACCGCGCGGCCGACTGGCGCGCGCGCCGGCCTCGTTTGTTCCGTTCATCGCGTGTATTTTCCGTGGTCCGCGCGGCGGCGCTGGCGTGCGCGCTGCATGTGCTGTGTTCGTCCCTGCCGGCGGCGGCCCAGTTGCAGCCGCTGAGCGATGAGGAGTTGTCGCGCACGCGCGGCCAGGGCCTGGTCACGGTCAGCAATTCCAGCCTGGGCGGCTACGACTTCAGCAAGGTCGCGCTCGACGCCGACATCGCGCTCAGCGCCAACCTGTATAACACGCGCCTCGGCGTCTACACTTACGGGCCGCGCAACGGCAGCGGCGCCGACATCGATATCCCGGCTCTGCAATTTGGCCGCAGCAACGGCAGCGACGCCCAGCGGCTGGTGCAGATCAGCAATCCCTATTTCGAATTCGTCTACAAGCCGAGCGGCGACCCGGCCGCGCCGCGCGACGTGATCGGCATGCGCTTCGGCTTCGACGCCATCAGCGGCGACATCGGCCTGAAGCTGAAGACGGTGTCCGGTTCGCTGCTCGTCGGCACCGGCGACGGCAGCGGCCTGACGCTCGATTCGCGCACCGACGCGCTGGGCGGCAAGCGCTGGGACGGCGCTTGCGCCAGCGGCGCCGCGTGCCTGGGCTTCACCCAGCTGGGCGGCGTGACGGCCGGCGACGCGAGCGGCCCGAGCCGCGATTTTTGGGTCTCGGCGCTGAAGGCGCCGGTGCAGTTCGCGGCGCCGCCCGGTACCACGGCGCTGCCCGACGTGGCCCAGGCCGGCGTGTGGATGAACTGGCGCGACAAATTGCAGGCGCTGGCCACCAACGGCATCATGCCGCCCAATTTGCCGAAGGCCAAATGAGGACGCGCACCGGCAGTCGCCACGCGGACGCCGCGCCGTCCCCGCTGTGCCCATCGAGTCCGCTGCGTCCATTGAGTTCGTTGCGACCCTTGCGTCCGCTGCGTCCCTTGCGCGCGGCGCGGACGCTGGCGCTGCTGCTGGCCGCGTGGCCGGCGCTGGCCGGCGCCATGGAGCCGCTCGACGACCGCACGCTGTCGTCGGTGCGCGGCGGCGACGGCGTCAGCTTCGACCTGTCCGGCTTTTCGATCGCCGGCAACGCCCGCGTGACCTACACCACCGCCTCCGGCAGCAGCGTCTACATCGACAACCTGGCGGCCTCGCGCAGCGACAGCGCGGTGCCGTTTTCCGATCCCTACAAGCTCGACATCGTGGCCGGCGCGCCGGGACTGGCCGACGTCATCAACGTGGCCTTCCCGCTCAACGCCAACGCCGAGCAGCGCTGGCAGTTCGCCTACGACTGGGGCGTGACGGCCAACGGCGTCGCCAGCGCCAACGGCACCATCGCGTTGAGCGACCTGGTCGTCTCCGGCGGCGGCCTGCAATTTTCCACGCCGCAGGCCGGCGACGGCGTGGCCTTCGGCGCGGCGCTGCGGCTCGACATCGGCCAGCTGGCGTTCCAGCCCAACGGCCGCGACAATCCGGCCGCGCAGATGGTCGTGAGCGGCGTGCACGTCGGCGGCGTCGACGCCAACGGCAATTTCAACGGCACGCCGTGGGCGCTGGCCGCCATCGCGTCGCAGCCGGGCGTCATCAACGCCGTCACCGACGAGAGCGGCGCGCGCCTGCACATCGGCATCGACTGGCCGGACGCGCGCTACGGCAGCGGCGTGGCGCCGGCCGGCGGCATCGCCATCGACAAGGTCGCCTTCACGGCGCCGGGGCAGGCGACGGTGGACCTGGGAGCGTCGCGCATCGGCTCGATCCAGATCCAGTATCTCGACATCAAGTTCAAAAACTGATGCGCCGCCTGACAGTGTGCTGCTTGCTGTGCTGGGCCTGGGTCGCGGGCGGGACGATGGCGTGGGCGGCCCCGGCCGGCCCGGCCACTGCGTCCGCGCCGGCCGCACTCCTGGCGCCGCTCGACGACGGCGAACTGGCGCGGGTGGCCGGCGGCGACAGCATCAATTTCGCGGCCCACGTGGTGCTCAACGATCCGTCGCTGGTGGGCGCGGTGGCCGACAGCCGGCTCTCGATCGGCTTCAACGGCAACGGCCAGAACAGCTACATCGTCATCAAGAACGTGCGCGGCACGGTCGACATGTTTTCCGTCAGCCTGGGGCCGGTGAAGATGGCCGACGGCAGCGACGCCATCGCCATCGGCCTGCCCGGCTACGTCAAGTACAGCAACTTCGGTTTCGAGTCGCTCAGCGTGCAGGGCGACCCGCTGGCGCCCGTCGCCAGCAGCATGGGCGCGCTCAACATCAACGGTACGCTGTCGATCCAGGGGCAGGTGCGGATGTGGACGCACTGAGGGCGCGTATCCGTCGGCGGGCATGAGGGCGGCGCTGCTACAATAAGCCGTCGCCCCATCCACCAGCCCAACAGAGAACCCATGACCGCAAGCGCCGCGCCGGCCTCATCGAAACTGGCCACCGTCATCCGTGTCACCAGCGGCAATTTCATGGAGATGTTCGACTTCTTCCTGTTCGGCTTTTACGCCACCCACATCGCCAAGACCTTCTTCCCCGCCGGCGACGACGTCGCGTCCCTGATGCGGACCTTCATGACCTTCGGCGCCGGCTTCCTGATGCGGCCGCTGGGCGCGATCGTGCTGGGCGCCTATGTCGACCGGGTCGGCCGCCGCCGTGGCTTGATCGTCACGCTGTGCCTGATGGCGCTGGGCACCATGCTGATCGCCTTCGTGCCCGGCTTCGCCACCATCGGCTACGCGGCGCCGCTGCTGGTGCTGACGGGACGGTTGCTGCAAGGCTTTTCGGCGGGCGTCGAGCTGGGCGGGGTGTCGGTCTACCTGGCCGAAATGGCGACGCCCGGACACAAGGGCTTTTATGTCAGCTGGCAGTCGGCCAGCCAGCAGGTCGCCATCATCGTCGCCGCCGCGCTGGGCTTCGGCCTGAACCGGTGGCTGACGCCGGCCGAGGTCGGCGACTGGGGCTGGCGTTTGCCGTTCTTCGTCGGCTGCCTGATCGTGCCGGTGCTGTTCGTGCTGCGCCGCTCCTTGCAGGAAACCGAGGAATTCATGGCGCGCAAGCAGCGCCCGGCGCTGGCCACCATCTTCCGCTCGATGGTGGACAACTGGGCGCTGGTGGTGAGCGGCATGATGCTGGTGGCGATGACGACGGTGTCGTTTTACCTCATCACCGTCTACACGCCGACGTTCGGCCAGACGGTGCTGAAGCTGACGACGACGGACAGCCTGGTCGTCACGTTATGCGTCGGCATCTCCAATTTCATCTGGCTGCCGGTGATGGGGGCGCTGTCCGACCGGGTCGGCCGCAAGCGGCTGCTGATCGTGTTCACGCTGCTGACCATCGTCAGCGCCTATCCGTCGCTGAGCTGGCTGGTGCAGGCGCCCACGTTCGGCAGGATGCTGGCCGTTGAACTGTGGCTGTCGTTTTTGTATGCCAGCTATAACGGCGCGATGGTGGTGGCGCTGACCGAGCTGATGCCGGTCGATGTGCGGACGGTGGGGTTTTCGCTGGCCTACAGCCTGGCGACGGCCTTGTTCGGCGGCTTCACGCCGGCGATCGCGACGGCGCTCATCGCGGCGACCGGCGACAAGGGCGCGCCAGGGTTGTGGATGACGTTCGCGGCCGTGTGCGGCTTGGTGGCGACGCTGATCCTGTATCGCAAGAAGCGCGCGCGGCCGGCGCCTGCGCGGAGCAGCTTGGCCTGACCCCGACGTCACGCCGCCGAGTCATCCAGCGACCCGCCGTCACGCCGCCGAACGCGCCGCCGATTTGCCGCGCAGCTCGGTGGCGAACACCAGCAGCGCGACCAGCGGGAAGCACAGCCCCGTCAACAGCACGCCATGCCAGCCGTGCGCCGCGTACATCCACACGCCGAGCGAGGAGCCGAGCGCGCCGCCGACAAAAAAGATCGCCATATACAAGCCATTGAGCCGGCTGCGGATGTCGGCGCCGAGCGCGAAGATGGCGCGCTGGCCCGTCACCAGATTGGCCGAGACGCCCATGTCGAGCACGATGGACGACAGCACCAGCAAACCGAGGTCGACCAGCCGGCCGCCGTGCACCAGCAGCGGCACGCCGAAGGCGAGCACGCCCAGCGTCATCGCGACGGCCGTGGTGATGCGGCTGTGGCCGCGGTCGGCCAGGCGGCCGGCGACCGGCGAGGCGATCGCCCCGGCCACGCCGACCAGTGCGAAGATGGCGACGCCGCTCTGGCTCAAATGAAAATAGCGGTCCGTCAGCACCAGCGACACGGTGGTCCAGAACAGGCTGAAGGCGCCGAACATGCAAGCCTGGTAGGCGGCGCGGCGGCGCAGGATGGGCGTGGTCTTGAGCAAGTGCCACATCGACGCCAGCAGCGCCGGATAGCGCAGGCCGGAATCGGGCTGGCGCTGAGGCAGCAGACGGCGCAGCACGAAGGCCAGCGTGGCGGTGCCGATGGCGGAAAGAATGAAGATCGCGTGCCAGCCGAGCGTGTCGGCGACGACGCTGGCGACCGGCCGGGCCAGCATGATGCCCATCAGCAGGCCGCTCATGACGGTGCCGACGGTCTGGCCGCGCGTGTGCGGCAGCGATAGGTGGGCGGCGAACGGCACCAGCACCTGGGCCGCGACCGAGCACAGGCCGATGCACAGCGCGGCCAGCAGGAATAGCGTGGCGCTGCTGGTGCTGGCGGCGGCCAGCAGGGCGACGGCGGCCGTCAGCAGGGCGATGAAGATCAGGCGGCGGTTTTCCACCAGGTCGCCCAGCGGCACGATGAACAGCAGGCCGAGGCAGTAGCCGATCTGGGTCAGCGTGACGATCAGGCCGGCCGCGCCCGGCGTCAGGCCGGTGGTGCGGCTGATCGGACCGACCAGCGTTTGCGCGTAATACAGGTTGGCCACGATCAGCCCGGTGGCCACGGCCAGCAAGCCGACCATGCCGGGAGCGATATCTTTTGGTTCGGCGCGGGCGTGGCTCACGGCGTCCTCCTGGAAACAGTAGCCGGCCATTGTAACGGCGATGGCGTATTGCCGCTGAGCGCGGGCGCGGCCGTGGGCGGCGCCCGCGCGGCGGCGGGGCGTGATGGTGTTGCGGACGCGGCTTAGGCCAGCTGGCGCTGGATGGCGGCCGTCAATTCATAGGAGCGCAGGCGCTGATCGTGGTCGAAGATCTGCGACGTAATCATCAGCTCGTCGGCCCCGGTGCGGGCGATGAAGGCTTGCAGCTGGTCGGCCACGGTGGCCGGCGCGCCGATGGCCGAGCACGACAATACCGAATCGAGCATGGCTTTTTCCTGCGCGCCCAGCTGTTCCAAATAGCCGGCCTTGGGTGGCGGCAGGCGCGACGGGTGGCCGGTGCGCAAGTTGACGAAGGCTTGCTGCATCGACGTGGCGCGGAAATGCGCTTCCTCGTCGGTGTCGGCGGCGAAGACGTTGAAGCCGAGCATGGCGTAGGGCTTGGCCAGCTGGGCCGAGGGCTTGAAATTGGCGCGGTACAGTTCCAGCGCCTGCATCATCATCTGCGGCGCGAAGTGCGAGGCGAAGGCGAACGGCAAGCCGAGGTGGGCCGCCAGCTGGGCGCCGAAGGTGCTCGAACCGAGTATCCACAGCGGCACTTTGGCGCCCTGGCCCGGCACCGCCATCACGCGCTGGCGCGGGGTGTCGGACAGATAGTCTTGCAGCTCCAGCACATCTTGCGGGAATTCATCGGAGTCCGATTGCAGGTTGCGGCGCAGCGCGCGGGCCGTGGTCTGGTCCGAGCCGGGTGCGCGTCCGAGGCCGAGGTCGATGCGGCCCGGGTGCAGGGCTTCGAGCGTGCCGAACTGTTCGGCGATCACCAGCGGCGCGTGGTTGGGCAGCATGATGCCGCCGGCGCCCACGCGGATGGTGCTGGTGCCGGCGGCCACGTGGGCCATGACGACGGCCGTCGCGGCGCTGGCGATGCCGGGCATGCCGTGGTGTTCAGCCAGCCAGTAGCGCTGGTAACCCCAGCGCTCGCCGTGCTGCGCCAGGTCCAGCGTGTTGCGGAACGATGCGGAAGCGTTGCTGCCTTCGGCGATCGGGGAGAGGTCGAGTATGGAAAATGGGATCATGCCAGCCATATCGGGGCTATCCCGGCGGATTCAATGTATCCCCTTTCAATCCCATGGGTATTGCCGGCGCTATTCATGTCCATTTGAAATGATTAAGCGCCGTGCATTTTTATTCTATTTATTTTTAATTATGCATGGTCATGCATGTTGTAGCGGCTAATTAAAAATTGTATCGGGCGTTGAATAGTGATTCCGCCGGCGCGCGTCATGCTTTACGATTGGAAATCCCAGTAGTCGCCATTCCTGTTCTGTCAGGCCGCTGCGTGGCTATGCCGTGCTGTCGCCGGCTGGAGACTTGAATGCCGACGAAACTGTTATTACTGATTACTTTGATATGCGCTTGCGGCCAGAGCGCGCGCGGCAGGGATATCAACTTGCCGGAAAGCGCGGCCGCGCTGTCGGCGCCGCTGGACGCCGCGCCCCGGCGCGGCACGCTGTACCGCGTCAGCCACGCCGGCAGGATCAGTTATCTGTTCGGCACCATCCATGTCGGCAAGCAGGGTTTTTTCCCGCTGGAGCCGGAAGTGACGCGTGCGCTGGCCGCGTCGAGCGCGCTGGTGATCGAGCTCGACATCCGCGACGAGGCGCCATTCCAGCTGGCGCTGGACAAGCACGGCATTTATCCGGCCGGCCAAACCATCGTCGAGCACCTGAGCCCGGACACCCTGGACCGCCTGCTGCTGGCGCTGGCGCAGGCCGGCTTGTCGCTGCACACGGTGGAGCGCTATAAACCCTGGCTGGTGGCCAATTTGCTGGTCGGCGTGGAGCTCGAGCATCATGGCTTCGAGCGCAGCCGGGCGGTTGAATATTTTCTGCTCGACGCGGCGGAAAAACAGGACAAGGCGGTGCGCGAGCTGGAAAGCGCCGACTATCAGCTGGCCCTGTTCGACACCATGGACGACGCGCAGCAAGAAAGCTATCTGCGTGAAAACCTCAAGGACCTCGACAACGGCGACTCGCTGAAGAAGTCGGAAGACTTGATCTCGGCCTGGAGTTCGGCCGACCCGCCGCGCATCGCCGCCGTGTTGCGCGAACTCACCAGCGGCGACACGGTGTCGGCCGCCTTCATGCAAAATATGCTGTTGGGCAAGCGCAATCCTGAAATGGCGAGTTCGATCGAGCGCATCATGCAGCGCGACCAGGTGGCCTTCGTCGGCGTTGGACTGCTGCATCTGGTCGGCGAACAGGGCTTGCCGCAGTTGCTCAGGCAGCGCGGTTATGAGGTTGAAAAACTGTATTGACGGCGCCGGACATCGGGGGCAGCCCCCTGTCCACGCCCGCTTTGCGCCGAATTCAGCCGCGTGGCGCGAGCGGATATTTGCGCCACAGCGCGACCATCACTATCGAGCACAGCACCGCGGCGTTGCTGTCGACCATCCAGTCGCCCACCGAGGCGTGGCGATACGGGAAGAAACTTTGCACGAATTCGTCGAGCGCGCCCATCAGCATGATGGTCAGCACCGCCTTGGCCGCGCGCGGCCAGATTCCGCCGCTGCCGCCGGTGAAAATCAGGAAGGTCAGGCCGGCGTAGGCGCAGGAGTGCAGGACGATGCCGCTGGCGACGGTGCCGATGTCGGCGCGGGCGCCGGGGATGGAGCCGAGGATCAGGATCAGCAGGTAGAGTGCGATGGCGGTCCAGTAGCGCAGCCGGGCGTGGGATGAGGTGAGGAGGAGTTGTGTCAGTTGGGAACGCATGGGCGGAAGGAAAAAATATCGTTGCCTACAATACCACGTCCATTCGCCGGCGAAAAAAAAACCCGCCGGGGGAAGCGGGTCGAAATGAACCGTGCAGGTCCAGAGGTGTAACGGGATGCGGCGACGATGCCGCGAATTCGGTGGGTGCGCCGAACGAATCCGGCACACCGATCTGCGATCACGCATATCAGTTGCATGTATTGCAGATGTAGCGAGTATAGGGGGGCTATGTGACGCTGACATGACAAGGCGGGGTGCGCAGCGTACAAGCGAAAAAAAAGCCCGCTGATGAAAGCGGGCTTAAAACTATTTTCTTGGAGGAGAATAGTGGAGACAGGTGCATTATGCGGCGCCGTCACATATAAGTCTAATTGATGGTACGGATACCAGACATAAGATTGGCGAATATCTCGCCTTTGCCGCCTTCCTCCACCGCCTTATTCCTTGACCGGCACCGTGTAATTAAGGGCCAGGCGGCCGCCGTCCACGTACAGCGTTTGACCGGTCATGTAGCTGGCGTCGTCGCTGGCCAGGAAGGCGGCGATGGACGCGACTTCCTCCGGTTCGCCGCAGCGGCCCAGCGGCGTGCGCGACAGGATGGTGTGGCGCGCTTCCGGGCTGCCCAGTACGGCTTTCTTGGCCAGTTCCGTCAAAATGGTGCCGGGGCCGATGCCGTTGACGCGCACGCCGTGCGGCGCCAGGTTGAGCGCCATGACCTTGGTCAGCTGGTTGATGCCGCCCTTGGACACCACATACGGCACCTGGTTCGGTATCGCCAGTTCGGCGTTGACGCTGGACATATTGATGATGCAGCCGCTCTGCTGCTTGACCATTTCGCGCGCGGCCGCCTGGCCGCACAGGAACATCGATTTCAGGTTGATGCGCAGCACGCGGTCGAAATCGTCCTCGGTCAGATCGAGGAAATCGGCGGCGTGGGTGACGCCGGCATTGTTGATCAAAATGTCGATGCGGCCGAACGCCGCCATCGTGGCCGCGACCATGGCGTCAACGTCGGCTTTCTGGCTGACGTCGGCGGCGCAGAAGCGGGCGGCCTCGCCGAGCGCCTCGGCCACTTGCGCGCAATGCTGCTTGATGTCGACCAGCATGACTTTGGCGCCCTCGGCGATCAGGCGCTGGGCGCAGGCCAGGCCGATGCCTTGGGTGGCGCCGGTGACGATGGCGACTTTGTCGGATAATTTCATCGGTATGCTTTCAGGCGGTGGGTTGATGGAGGCAGGGCGTGCCGTTGACAGCGATTTTACTCCAGCGCCGCGCTGTTTCGGGGCGGGAATGAGGGCGCGCCGGCTAGGAAAAGGCGGCGGCGGCACGTTACAATGGAGAGTTTGCAATCGAAAAGAAGGGCTAGTCGTGAATTTCATCAATAAATTATCTGCCGCTTGGACGGCCAACGATTCCCTGTTATGCGTCGGCCTGGACCCGGACCTGGCGAAACTGCCGCCGCAATTCCAGAACGACGCCGATGGCATCTTCCAGTTCTGCACCGGTATCATCGATGCCACGGCCGACCTGGCCTGCGCCTTCAAGCCGCAGATCGCCTACTTCGCGGCGCTGGGCGCGGAACGCCAACTCGAAGCCATCTGCGGCTATCTGCGCGAAAATTACCCGCATATTCCCCTCATCCTCGACGCCAAGCGCGGCGATATCGGGGCCACCGCGCGCCAGTACGCGCGCGAAGCCTACGACCGCTACGGCGCCGACGCCGTCACCGTCAACCCTTACATGGGGTCCGATTCGGTCGAGCCTTACATGGAGTGGAGCGACCGCGGCGTGATTATCCTGTGCCGGACGTCGAACGCCGGCGGTTCCGACCTGCAATTTTTGAACGTCGACGGCCAGCCCCTGTATCAGCACGTGGCCAGGCTGGTGGCGGACAAGTGGAACAGCAACGGCCAGTGCGCGCTGGTGGTCGGCGCGACGTTCCCGGAAGAACTGGCGCAGGTGCGCGCCATCGTCGGCGACATGCCGCTGCTGGTGCCGGGCATAGGCGCACAGGGCGGCGACATCGCGGCGACTGTCGCGTCCGGCAAGACGGCGGACGGCATGGGCATGATGATTAATTCCTCGCGCGCGATTTTGTACGCGGCGCCGCAAGCGGGCGAAGACTACGCCGCCGCCGCCCGCCGGGTGGCGCTGGAAACGCGCGACGCCATCAATCAGTACCGTTGATCCAGCACCGCATCGGCATCATCCGGCGGCGGCGCGGCTGAGGCTAGCGCTCCGGCTTGCCGCCCCCGCTAGCCGCGCTGGCGGCCGTTCTTACAGGTGGGCCGGAGCGATCATTTCCACGTAGTCGTACAGCGCGCCGAGGATGTTTTCGGCGCGCTCGTCGGCCGTCTCCGACAGCGCATCGATTTCGCCGAACAGCTGGTCGACCGTGCGTGCGCCGCCGGCGCCTTCGTACAGGCGCGCCGCGCGGTGCTGTTCCCAGTGCTCCATTTCCGTTTCCGACAAGGTGTGCGGGAAGTTGCGGGCGCGGTAGCGGAACAGGATTTCCTGTAAGCGCGCGTCGTCGAACGCGGGGTGACTGGTCGCCAGTTTGGCCGGCGTTTCCTTGCGCAGCGATTCGAGCACGCGGCGGTCGCCGTTGCCGATGAAGCCGCCATACAAATCCTCGTCGACGTCGACCGCCGCCTCGCCGGCCGGACGCTTGTAGACCTCCTCCCATACCGCCATCATGTCGGGCAAGGCCGCCGCCGCCGCCGCGTGGGCGCGGCCCTGGTCGAGGTCCAGGCCCCAGCGTTCGGCCATGGCCGGCGACAGCGTCTTCAGGTTCGACACCAGCATCGGCGATTTGTTCAAATGGATGCTCTTGATCGGCAGCCGCGTCACGCCTTCCGGCAAGTCGGCCGACTTGCTGAACATGCGCAGGCGGATGGTGTCGGCGTCCAGCGCCGGCAACTCGGCCGGGTCGAAGCTGCAATCCCAGACCAGGATTTCGTTCTTGTTGGTCGGATGCGTGGCCAGCGGCCACACCAGCGCGATGCAGCCGCGCTCGGCCGGGAACATGCCGGACACGTGCAGGAACGGCGCCCGCAGCGCCGGCGCCAGATGCATGCCGATTTCATCGGCGACGCGGTCTTTCTTGTGCAGCGCGAAACAAAAGTCGAACAGCTTGGGCTGCTTCTGGCGGATCAGCCGCGCCAGCGCGATGGTGGCGCGCACGTCCGACAGCGCGTCGTGCGCGGCCTCGTGCACGAGGTGGTTGGCGGCCGTGAGGTCGGTGAGCTTGAAGCTCGTGCCGCCCTCGGGCCGGGCCG
>NZ_JANXMI010000190.1 GCF_025354735.1 Rugamonas sp. | reverse complement strand
GGTTTCGAGAGATGCATTCGAAACCGTGCCCTGACCCCAGTTTTGTTGCGGCTGGCCGATCCGCGTTTCAGGGCGCGGGAGCCGGCGTCAGAATTCTTCCCAGCCGTCGTTGGCGTCGGCCTTGGCGGTCGCCTTGGCCGTGGGCTGAAGTGACGCCGGCGCCGGGCGGTTGGCCGGAGCCGCAGGCCGCAAACGCGGCGCCGCGCCCGTCAGCCGCGCCGGCACCGCCACACGCGGCGCCGCCTTCGTCATCGCCATCGGGGCCGGACGGCGTGCCGCCGCCGGCGCCGCATTGCCGAGCTTGAACACGCTGACCACTTCATTCAAATTCCCCACCTGGTCGAACATCGACTGCGCGGCCGCCGCGCCCTCTTCGACCAGGGCCGCGTTTTGCTGGGTGGTGCCGTCCATCTGCGTGATGGCCTCGTTGACTTGCTCGATGCCGCTGCGCTGCTCGTCGGACGCCGAACTGATCTCGGCCATGATGTCGGTCACGCGGCGCACGCTGCTGACCACGTCGCCCATGGTGGCGCCGGCGCGCTCGACCAGCGCCGCGCCGGCCCCCACCTGGTCGACCGAGTCGTCGATCAAGACCTTGATTTCCTTGGCCGCCGCCGCCGAGCGCTGGGCCAGGTTGCGCACCTCCGACGCCACCACCGCGAAGCCGCGGCCCTGCTCGCCGGCCCGCGCCGCCTCGACCGCCGCGTTCAGCGCCAGTATATTGGTTTGAAACGCGATGCCGTCGATGACGCTGATGATGTCGACGATCTTGCGCGACGAGGCGTTGATCGAACTCATGGTCTCTATCACCTGCGCCACGACGGCGCCGCCCTGCTCCGCCACGGCCGAGGCCGAAATGGCGAGCTGGTTGGCCTGGCGCGCGTTGTCGGCGTTTTGCTTGACGGTCGAGGTCAGTTCTTCCATGGTCGACGCGGTCTCCTCGAGCGCGCCGGCCTGCTGCTCGGTGCGGGCCGACAGGTCCAGGTTGCCGCTGGCGATTTCACCGGCGGCCGTGGCCATCGTCTCGGTGCCGCTGCGCACCTGGGTGACGATGGTGTGCAAGCTGGTGTTCATATCGTGCAGCGCTTGCAGCAGCTGGCCGGTTTCGTCGCGGGCGCAGCCGTCGATGGTGCCGCTCAGGTCGCCCTCCGCCACGCGCCTGGCCATGCCGACGGCCCGCTGCAGCGGCCCGGTGATGCCGACCGTCAGCAACCACGCGGCCAACGCGCCGAGCGCGATCACCAGCGCCAGCAGGCCGGCGATCAGGTTGCGGCTGGACGTGTCGATGTCATCGACGGCCTGGGCGGTCGCGTCGATGGTGTCGCGCTGCATCTGCAACAGCTGGCGCATCGAGTCGAGCAGCTTGGTGGTGCTGGGCACGAACTCGGCATCGAACAAGCGCTGCGCCTCCTCGCCCTGGCCGTCGGCCTTGAACTTGGCGATCTGGTCGCGCGAAGCGATGAAGCGCTTGCGCTGCTCGCCGACCTGCTGGAACAGGCTGCGCTCAGCGTCGTCGCTCAGCAGCGCCTCGATCTTCTTTTGCAGTACGCTCGAATCGCGCACCGCCGCCATGTTCTCTTCCTTGAAATACGGACCCAGCGAGGGATCGCTGGACTTGGCGATGGCCATGGTGCGGCGGATGCCGACGTCGACCTTGTTGTACCAGTCGGAGATCATCCTTTCCTTGGCCAGCGGCTCGCGCATCATCGCGCGCGTGGCCGTGGCCACCGCTTCCAGGCGCCAGATGCCGATGCCGCCGATGACGATGGCGAAACCGAGGATCACCGCAAAGCCGCTGCCGAGCCGTTTGCCGATTCTTATATTATTGACGTTCATTACATTTCCCCTACAGAGAGCAGCGCGGTGACGCTGCGGAATCGGCCTGTCTCGCGTCCAGGCGGTGAAGACCGGGCACGGGCCCGGCTGTATTATCGGTGACGCGCCGCCGCACGTGGCGGGCAGGCGGGATGCGGTCGCGCCATGTGCAAGACGGTGCTGCGGTGCTACGGTTAGGCGGTCAGCCTTTTAAGCGGTCGGGCGGTCGATGATGCGGTAAGACGGTGATGCGCTACAGCCTAGATGCGGTGCTGCCGTGAGATGGTGCGCGCGCCCGGCCGCGCCATGCCGGATGGGGGCGGTTGAGGGCAGCATAGCAGCCGCCATCGGGTGATGGGCTCTGCCATAAGTGATAGCCGGGCGGCGCGCCGCGCCGCCTAGCGCTGCGGTATCGGCCGCCGCCGCCCGGCCGGCGCGCGCAGGCGGCGATGGCATGCCGATATTATCACTTAAAACTTGCCGGAAAGCAGATAACCGGCATTCGGCACGATGGGCGCCAGGTTCAGCTTCTTCAACATCTGGTAGACGGTGGCGACGGCGGCCGACAGCACCGGCTTGCCGATCCGGTCTTCGACCAGCTGGATCGCGGCCAGCGACGGCATCTGCACGCAGGCCGACAGCACCACCGCGTCGGCGTCCGAATGGTCGAGGCGCTCGATGTGTTTGAGCAGGTCGAGCGGATCGAGCTTGCCCACTTCCAGGTTGTCCGACACTTCCAGGCTGATCGCATCGGTCACCCGCACGCCGGCGTCCTCGATATAGTCGACCACCAGCTTGGTCAGCGGTTTCATGTAGGGCGTGATGACGGCCACCTTCTTGAAGCCCAGCTCGTTGAGCGCATCGACCAGCGCGCCGGCCGAGCTCACCACCTGGGTCGGGCCGCCGTTGTCGGCCGCCGTCTGCGTCAGCCGTTTTTCGGACTGGATGTGGTAGCCCAGGCCCTGGCTCATGATCGCCACCAGGCAGGCATAGCCCATGACGTCGCAGCGCGCGTCGCTCAACTCGATGGCGCAGCGGTCGCTGTCGACATCCATCTTGGCCAGCTCGGACGCCGTCACGTGCTTCAAGCGCATGCGCGCCGAGTGGAAGGTGAAGCGCTCTTCCGGGAATTGCGCGTAGCGCGCCTGCAACATGGCGGGGATTTCGGTTTCCATCGTGGTGTTGGAACTCGGTACGATCTGGCCGATACGGTAGGTAGTCATATGCAATCCTTTGAACAGTGGGTTAATTGCCGCTGGTGAGCACGGCGCCCTTGGTCTCTTTCAGCGAAAAGACCATCAAGGCGGCGAGAAAATACGACACCGATGCCAGCGAAATGGTCATCGTGAAACCGATCACCGGAATCAGCAGCGGCACCAGCTTGATGCCGGCGATGGCGCCGACGCGGCCGAAATTGAAGCAAAAGCCGGACGCCGTCGACCGTATGCTGGTCGGGAACAGTTCCGAATACCAGGCGCCGAAGCCGCTGAAATAGCCAGTGAAAAATCCCAGCAGCGCGGCCAGCACGCCCAGCGTGGCGATGTTTTGCAGCGTGAAGGCGAGCTTGCCGTCGGTCAGCGGCATCATGCCGGCGCCGAAGGTGAACACCGGCACCATCACCGTCATGCCGAGGAAAAAGACCATGAACGATTTGCGGCGGCCGATGCGCTCGGCCAAGGCGCCGTAGGCGATATAGCCGGCCATGGCGCCGAGCGCGTTCCACACCAGGAACACCGGCGCCTGGTCGATGCGCACGTGCAGCACGTTCTGCAAAAAGGCCGGCGTGAAGGTGAGGATGATCCAGTAGCCGAGCATGCCCAGCACCGAGATCGTCAGCGCCAGCAGCACCGGGCGCAGATGGGGCGGGCGGAAGATTTCCAGCGGACTGGCCTTGGCCGCGTTTTGCCGCATGAAGCCGCGGTTGGCCAGCCACACCGGCGACTCATCGACACACAGCAGCACGAACACGAACGTGGCGTAGGCCGGCAGGCTGGCGTAGATGAACAGCGTGCGCCACGATTCCGGGTTGCCGGCGTCGAGCAGATTCCAGGCGAAGATGGCGGCCAGCAGATTGCCGCCGGACCAGCCGGTCTGCATCAGCGCGATCGCCTTGGCGCGGCCTTCCGGCTTCCACACTTCGCTGATGAGCGAGGCGGCCGCCGACCACAGGCCGCCGACGGCGAAACCGACCACGAAACGGTAAGCATTCAATTCGCCCAGGCTGTGGGCGTAGCCGCACAGCAGCGTGCCGGTGCCGTAGGCCAGCACCGACAGCAAGATGGTTTTCTTGCGGCCGATGCGGTCGGACACATTGCCCAGGGTGTAGCCGCCCAGGCCGGTCGCCAGCAGGAACCAGGCCACCGTCGACACCACGTCGCCGAGGCTGACGGCGAAGCTGGCTGCGATGGCCAGCATGACGAAGCCGAAGATGCTGGCGTCGAGCGCGTCGAACAGCCAGGCCACCCAGGCGCCGCCCAGGGTCAGGTATTGCTGGCGCGGCGAAGGCAGCGCCGCGCCGCCCGCCTCATCGATGGTTGTGGTATGCATCTCATCTCCGTTTTTTATCGGTTGCCGGACGCTCTGGTGGACGCCGGGTATCACAGTGGCTTTGGTTTTTCAGCCATGATGATCTGGATAGTTGCCACTCGTAAAGAGCTCAAACGCGCAGGTGCCATCGCGCAATGCGATGGCGGCGGCGACGGCAGTGTCAACAAGAATCGGGCGCGACGGGGCGGCAAGGGCTGGGATGGGGCGCAGCGGCGCGCCGGCGGGCGTGGTTTTTTTGCCGGCGGGACGGCGCGCGGGGCCAGCGAGCGCGTCCTTCGGGCGCCGCATGGGCCGCCACCGGACCGCACCCGTTCGCTACTTCGCGCCCTGCAAATGGTCGAAGAACAATTTGGCGGCCACCGGCAGCGCGTCGTAGCGGCGCACGCAGATCGACAGCCGCCGATGCGCCCAGCTCTCGTCAAGCTCCACCTGCTCCAGCGCCAGTCCGCCATAGGTGCGCAAGCTGGCCTTGGGCAAGATGCCTATGCCCAGCCCCGCCTCCACCATCAGGCACTGGGCGTCGTAGCCGAGCACCTGGATGCGCAGCTTGAGCGAGCGGCCCAGCTTGCTGGCCTCCTCGGCCATCTGATAGTGCAGGCTGCTGCCGGCGTGCAGCCCGACATAATCGTAATCGAGCGTCTCGGCGAACGGCACCGTGCGCCGCCCGGCCAGTGGATGCCCCTTCGGCACGATCAGCACCAGCTGGTCGACGCCATAGGGATAGACCTCGACGTTGTCGCCGTGCGGCACCTCGGTGTAGATGCCGATGTCGGACACGTTGTTGGCGACGTCGAGCAGGATGGCGGTGCTGACCTTTTCCTCCAGCAGCACCCGCACCAGCGGATATTTCTCGTGGAACGATTTGAGCGCGCGCGGCAGGAACTGCGTCATGACCGAGATATTCGCCGTCACCCGCACCGAGCCGCGCGTGCCGGCGGCGAAATCCTGCATCTGCAAGACGATGTCGTCCAGATCGCGCAGCACGCCGCGCGCCAGGTTGATCAGCGTGTAGCCGGCCGCCGTGGCCTGGATGCCCTTGTTGCTGCGGATCAGCAACTCGGTCGACAGCTTGTATTCCAGCTCGCTCAAGCGCTTGCTGACGGCGGCCGCCGCGATGTGGTGGCGCGCGGCCGCCGCGGCGATGGTGCCGTCCTCGACCACGCTGATGAGTAATTGCAGCGACAGCGGATCGAGCTTCATCGGCGCCGCGCCGCGTGGGCGGTGGTGGTGAACGTCATGGTGGATCGAACAAGTCTCGGGCGGGCCGGCGGCCAGGGGTTTCAGTATAGATCATGTTGCCGATCAGATAGCTATCGCCGTTGCCGATGACACAAACATCAATGCCTATGGTTCTTATTTGAAATTGATGGCGACCGGGCTGGAGTGCGCCGGCGTCAACAGACCGGCCCGCCCGCCGCAGTCGTTGTTTGGTAAAATGCCCGATTACCGAAGTATAGAAATACTATACTCGCCGTAAACGCTCCCTGCCCCAAGGTCGCAACATCTGACCAAACAACACAATAGAAAGCACAGTATGACCCAAGCGAACGCCTTTGCGGGCAGCCTGTTCATGGTGGTCGCGCCGTCCGGCGCCGGCAAATCGACGCTGGTCAACGCGCTGCTGGCGCAGGAACCGGCCATCAAGCTGTCGATCTCGACGACCACGCGGGCGCCGCGTCCGGGCGAGACCCATGGCAAGGAATACTATTTCACGTCGGCCGACGATTTCACCGCGCGCGCCGAGGCCGGCGAATTCCTCGAATGGGCCGAAGTGCACGGCAATTACTACGGCACCTCGCGCATCATGGTCGAGCAGCAGATGAAAACCGGCACCGACATCCTGCTGGAAATCGACTGGCAAGGCGCGCGCCAGGTGAAAAAACAGTTCCCGCAGGCGGCCGGCATCTTCATTTTGCCGCCGTCGATCGCGGCGCTGGAACAGCGCCTGAACAAGCGCGCCACCGACGAGCCGCACGTCATCACGCGCCGCCTGCTGGCGGCCGGCGGCGAAATCGCCCACGCGCCGGAGTTCGAATATGCTATCATCAACGAAGAATTTTCGGTCGCCCTGTCGGAGTTGAGCGCGATCGTCCGAGCGGCCCGTTGCCGATTCTCGCAACAAGCGGCCCGCAACGCCTCGCTCTTCGCCCAACTGGGCATCCACGCCGAATAAACCGAAGTCCCCGCTAGACACGTTCCCCAGGAGTTAAGATGGCTCGTATTACAATTGAAGATTGCTTGAAAAGTATCCCCAACCGCTTCCAGCTGACCCTGGCCGCCACCTATCGCGCGCGCCAGCTGCTGCAAGGCCACACGCCTAAAGTCGACGCCAAGGACAAGCCCACCGTCGTCGCGCTGCGCGAAATCGCCGCCGGCAAGGTCGGTATTGAAATGTTGAAAAAGGTTCCAATGTAAGTTGGGATCGGCGTTTCCGGACAGTGCGAATGGCGCGGATAGCAGTAATTGAAGCCCTCTGGTAGTATTTTCCCATTCTCACCGCGACGGACCGCCACCAGTATGAACTTGACTCCTGCCGACCCAGCACCGACCGGCAAGCCCGCCCAGCGGGACAAAAGCCCGGCCGCCGCGCCGGGCTCAGTCACGTCCATCGCTTCCAACGGCTCGGCCGCGTCCGGCGCGCCCGTCGTCATCTCCTCCTCGCCGCTGGCGACCCCGCTGCCCTTGACGGCCGGCGTCGCCTCCGTCACGCACCTGACCGAAAAGCTGGCCGAGTACATGACGCCGGCCGACCTGAAAAAGGTCAAGGAAGCCTACCGCTTCTCGGACGAGATGCACCTGGGCCAGGTCCGCAAATCGGGTGAGCCGTATATCTCGCACCCGATCGCCGTGGCCGAGATCTGCGCCGACTGGAAGCTCGACGCCCAGGCCATCATGGCCGCGCTGCTGCACGACGTGATGGAAGACCAGGACGTCAAGAAGGATGAGCTGATCGAACGCTTCGGCGCGCCCGTCGCCAGCCTCGTCGACGGCCTCTCCAAGCTGGAAAAAATCGAATTCCAGAGCCAGATCGAGGCCCAGGCGGAAAACTTCCGCAAGATGCTGCTGGCGATGGCGTCCGACGTGCGCGTCATCCTCATCAAGCTGGCCGACCGCCTGCACAATATGCGCACGCTGGAAGTGATGGCGCCGGCCAAGAAGGCCCGCATCGCCGGCGAGACCATGGAAGTGTACGTGCCGATCGCGCACCGGCTCGGCCTCAACAATATCTACCGCGAGCTGCAAGACCTGTCGTTCTCGCACCTCTACCCGATGCGCTACCGCACGCTGGCCAAGGCCGTCAAGGCGGCCCGCGGCAACCGGCGCGAAGTGGTCACCAAGATCCTGGAATCGGTGAAGAACACCTTGTCGTTGGCCGAGATCGAGGCCGAAGTCTACGGCCGCGAAAAAACCCTGTACGGCATCTACCGCAAGATGCGCAACAAGCATCTGTCGTTCTCGCAGGTGCTCGACGTGTACGGCTTCCGCGTCGTCGTCGACAGCTTCCCCAACTGTTATGTGGCGCTCGGCACGCTGCACTCGCTGTACAAGCCCATGCCCGGCAAGTTCAAGGATTACATCGCGATCCGCAAACTGAACGGCTACCAGTCGCTGCACACGACGCTGATCGGCCCCTACGGCACGCCGGTCGAATTCCAGATCCGCACCCAGGACATGCACCGCACCGCCGAATCCGGCGTGGCCGCGCACTGGCTGTATAAAAACGGCGACTCGAATTTGAGCGACCTGCAGCAGCGCACCCACGCCTGGCTGCAATCGCTGCTCGACATCCAGCAACAGACCGGCGACTCGGCCGAATTCCTCGAACATGTCAAGGTCGACCTGTTCCCCGATTCCGTCTACGTGTTCACGCCGAAGTCCAAGATCATCGCCCTGCCGCGCGGCGCCACGGCGATCGACTTCGCCTACTCCATCCACACCGGCATCGGCGACCACACGGTGTCGGTCAACATCAACAACGAGCCGGCCTCGCTGCGCACGGAACTGCGCAACGGCGACATCGTCGAAGTGGTGACGGACTCGTCGTCGCGGCCCAGTCCGACCTGGCTGTCCTTCGTGCGCACCGGCAAGGCGCGTTCGGCGATCCGCCACCACCTGCGCACCATCAACCTGCCCGAATCGATCACGCTGGGCCAGCAGTTGCTGGCGCAGGCGCTGACCTCGCTGGGCCTGGACCCGGTGCCGGACGCGCCACTGATCGAACGCCTGCTCAACGAATCGAGCGCCAAGTCGCTCGACGAACTGTATGCCGACATCGGCATCGGCAAGCGCATGGCGGCGCTGGTGGCGCGCCACATCTTCGGCCTGATCGGCGGCGAATCGGCCAGCGCGCCCATCGACCACAACAGCGCGGCCGAGCTCGACCCGGTGACCATTTGCGGCAGCGAGGGCGTGTCGGTGCAACTGGGACAATGCTGCCTGCCGATACCGGGCGACCAGATCATCGGCCAGCTGCGGCGCGACCAGGGCTTGCTGGTGCACACGGGCGACTGCACGCTGGCCAAGCGGCAAAAGGCCAAGGAGCCGGACCGCTGGATCGCCGTCAAGTGGGGCGCCGACGTCAACCGCCGCTTCGACAGCCGCATCAAGCTGCTCATCAATAATGAAAAAGGCATACTGGCGCGGGTGGCCGCCGAGATCGGCGAATCGGATGCCAACATCACCTACGTCGGCATGGACGAGGACAAGGAGCACGTGCTGCACCAGCTGCGCTTCACGATCCAGGTCAAGGACCGCGTGCACCTGGCCGGACTGCTGCGCAATGTGCGGCGCGTCGCCGGCGTCAACCGCATCCTGCGCGAACGCAACTAGGCCCCGGCCGCTGTCCGTGGGACCGCGGACGCCGCCGGCGGCGCGACAGGGCCGTGGCACCACAGCGCGGTGCTGCGCCGATGCCCACCAGCGCAGCGGAAACGGCGGCGGCGTGGCCCACGCGCGCATGGTACAGTGATTTTTTTCCCGCCCTCGCCATGACACACAAGCACTCCCCCGACCTGGCCACCTGGCGCAACACCCATCTGCCGGGCACGGTGTTCCTGCGCGCCGATTACCGGGGCCAGCGCTTCGAGCGCCATTTCCACGAGGAATACGCGATCGGCGTGATCGACAGCGGTTGCCAGGCCTTTGAATACGACCAGGGACGGCGGCTGGACATGCCGTCCGGCTCGGTGGCCCTGATCGCGCCGGGCGTCGTGCACTCGGGCTGGCCCGGCGCCGAAAACGGCTGGCGCTACCGCATGATGTATCCCGACGCGGCGCGGGTGCGCGCCGCGCTCGACGAGGTGTTCGGCGGCTTGCCGGCGGCCCATTTCCACCGCCCGGTGGTCAGCGACGCCCGGCTGTATTGGCGCCTGAGCCGTCTGCACGACGCCGCCGCCGACCCGCACGCCGATCCGCTCGAACTCGAAGGCCTGTACCTGGCCGTGATCCACGACGCCTTCGCCCGCCACGCCGGCGCGCGCGCGCCGGCCGCCGCCGCCCGCCATGCGCCGGCCATCGCGCGCGTGCGCGAACTGCTGGCCGCCGAGTCCGCGCGCGCCGTCACGATCGCCGAACTGAGTCAGGTAAGCGGGCTGGGCAAGTTCCAGGTGATCCGCCAGTTCCAGGCCATCCACGGGCTGCCGCCGCACGCCTACCTGCGCCAGCTGCGCGTGCAGCACGCCCGCCACGCCGTCCTCGCCGGGGTGGCGCTGGCCGACGCCGCGCTGCTGGCGGGCTTCGCCGACCAGGCCCACATGACGCGGGCCTTCCGCCTGACGCTGGGCTACACGCCCGGCATGCTGGCCCACAGCCTGCGTCCGGCCGCAATTTCGTTCAAGAAGTGACACCGCATCGCCGGTATGGTGGGGCCATCTCAACGAGGAGCACACCATGATCGATTTACGCAGCGACACCTGCAGTCGGCCGACCCCGGCCATGCGCACCGCGATGGCCCACGCCGACGTCGGCGACGATGTCTACGGCGACGACCCCACCGCGCGGGCGCTGGAGCACGCCACCGCCGCACTGCTGGGCAAGGAGGCGGCCGTCTACATGCCGACCGGCACGATGACCAACCAGGTCGCGATCCGCGCCCACACCGAGCCGGGCGACGCGGTGCTGTTCGACCAGAGCGCCCACGTCTACCTGCTGAAGGGCGGCGCGCTGGCGGCGTACGCGGGAGTGCTGCCGCGCCTGTTGCCCGGCGTACGCGGCATTTTCCAGCCCCACGACCTCGACCACGCCATCGGCCGGGCGCACCGCTTCTTCCCGGCCACGATACAGGCGCCGGCACGCCTGCTGTGCGTGGAAAACACACACAACCTGGGCGGCGGCGCGGTGTGGCCGCTGGACACCTTGCTGGCCGTGGCCGCGCGCGGACGCGAACACGCGCTGGCGCTGCACCTGGACGGCGCCCGCCTGTGGCACGCCAGCGCCGCCACCGGCATCAGCGAAGCGCGGTACGCGGCGCCGTTCGACACGGTCAGCGTCTGCTTCTCGAAGGCGCTGGGGGCGCCGGTCGGCTCCTGCCTGGCCGGGACGGCGGCGTTCATCGCACGCGCGCGGCGCTTCAAGCAGCAGATCGGCGGCGGCTTCCGCCAGGCCGGCATCATCGCCGCCGGCGCGCTGCACGCGCTGGAACATCACCGGCCGCGGCTGCTCAAGACCCACCAGCTGGCCGCGCGCTTCGCCGCCGGCATCGCGCGCATCGACGGCATCGCGCTGGACCTGGCCACGGTGGAAACCAATATCGTGCGCTTCAGCCTGGCCCGCCACGACGCCGCCGCCTTCGTCGAGGCGGCGCACGCGCGCGGACTGTATCTGCTGCCGTCCGGCGCCGGCGCGGTGCGGGCCGTGTTTTATCTCGACATCGGCGAGGACGAGGTGGACGCCGCCTTGCGCATCATCGGCGCTACGCTGGCGCAGTTGCCCGCCGCCGGCGCGGCGCCCCCGGCGGCGGCCGGCGCCGGCTACTAGGGCCGGCGCGGCGCCGCATGGAGGGAAGTGACAAATTTCATCGCAGCGCCTCGCTTAAACCGGTGCGTACTGCAAGTCGCCGTTGCCGAAGGACCAGTTCTCGCGCTGCACCTCCACCAGGTTGATGATGATGTCTTCCTTGCGCAGGCCGGTTTTGGCATGGATGCCATCGGCGATGGCGCGGTAAAAGGCTTTTTTCACGTCGGTGGTGCGCCCCGCGTTCCACGTGACCTGGATGAACACGATGGCGGCGCTGTAGACGACGCCGAGAAATCCCTGTTCCGGGTAGATCAGTTCGTCGGTGGCGTGGCGGCTGACGATCTGGAACTTGTCGTGTTCCGGCACGCTGGCGACCTCGATCATCGCCTCATACACGGTGTCGCTGATGGCGCGCACCGTGTCGGCGGTGGCGTCGCGGGAAAGACTGATACGGGCTAATGGCATGATGGGACCTCGTCGAGTGGCTGGGCGGCGGCGGCGCCGATCGGCGCCAGCCGCATGAACGCGGTGGCGTCCAGTGCAATCGATGATAGGCGGCGAGGTAGAATGTCACAAGCGCATAATTTACATATATAAAATGAGAAATACGCATGCTATTTGAAGATCTGACCGCCTTCGTCGCCGTCATCGACCACCACTCACTGACCCGCGCGGCCGATGCGCTGTCGCTGACGCAATCGGCCGTGTCGCGCCGCATCCAGCATCTGGAACAGGTGCTGGGGGCGGCGCTGTTCGACCGCGACAGCCGCCCGCCCCTGCCGACGGCGCTGGCGCACCGGGTCTATGAGCAGGCGCTGCCGCTCATGGTGGGCGCGCGCCGCCTGCTCGAGATCCCGCGCGCCGGGGCGGCGCCGGCCGGCACCTTCCGCCTGGGCCTGACGCAGGTGGTGGGCGAAATGGTGTTGTTCGATGTGGTCATGCGGCTGCGTTCGGCGTTCCCCGCCCTCGACGTCAAGCTGCACACGGAAGGGAGCTCGTCGCTACAGCGCCAGCTCGCCGACGGCACGCTGGACGCCGCCACGCTGATGTTGCCGTCGCAGGCCGCGCTGCCGGCCGGCCTGAGCGGACGCCGCGTCGCCACGCTGGACGTGGTCGTGGCGCAGAGCCGGCAGCGGCCGCTGGTGGCGCCGCGGGCCGGCATCGCCGCACTGGCCGAACAGGAATGGATACTCAATCCTCTGGGCTGCGGCTACCGTGCGGCGCTGGAGCGGGCCATGGGCGGCGCGGGCCGCGAGCTCAGGCTCGGTGTCGACAGCCACGGCACGGAACTTCAGCTGCGGCTGGTGGCGGCCGGCATGGGACTGGGGCTGGTGCCGCGCAGCGTGCTGCGCCACAGCGCCTGGCGCGAGGCGCTGGCGGTGGTCGACGCGCCGGACTTTTCCATGCGGCTCGACATCTGGGTGGCGCACACGCTCAGCATGGGCAATCTGCAACGCGCGGTCGACTTGCTGGCCGATGCCGTGACAGACGGATTGGCCGCGCGGGAACTACCGTGACAGCCGCCGCGCCCCTCACTCGGCGGCCGGCGCCGGATAGCTGACCGCCAGTATCTCCAGTTCATCGACCCCGTGCGGCGCCTGGAAGGTGATGACGTCGCCTTCGCGCGCCTTGGTCAGCGCGCGCGCCACCGGCGCCACCCAGCTGATCTTGCCGTTCAGCGGATCGAGCTCGTCGATGCCGACGATGGTGATGGTGCGCTCCTCGCCGTGCTGGTCGCTATAGCTGACCGTGGCGCCGAAAAAGATCTGGTCCGAGCCGTGGTGCACACTGGGGTCGACGATGGCGGCCGAGTCCATGCGCTTGGCGAGGAAGCGGATGCGGCGGTCGATCTCGCGCAGACGGCGCTTGCCGTAGATAT
This sequence comes from Rugamonas sp., assembly GCF_025354735.1. GTDB lineage: Bacteria > Pseudomonadota > Gammaproteobacteria > Burkholderiales > Burkholderiaceae_D > Rugamonas. The sequence continues at coordinate 7,834 of NZ_JANXMI010000190.1, read as the reverse complement.
AGTCGCCGTTCTCGGAGCGGTCGCCGTTCGACGCCGCCCAGTGCACGATGCGCACCACTTCCGGCCGCGCCACGTCGATCAGTTCGAGCAGCTCGTCCTTGATGCGCTGGTAGCCGGCCGGCGTGATGTAGTTTTTCGAGCCGGCCGGGATCGCCAGCGCCAGCGCCGCCGCGTCCTCGTCGTCGTCGCCGTCGGACTCTTTTACGAATGCTTTGTTCATGCGCCCATTGTAGCGGGTGCACGCCCGCGCGTCCGCGCGTTTGCGCCGCCGGCGCCACATTTCACGTATGATTCCAGCAATAACATCCTGGCGGCCGCCGGCGGCCCGTCCTTATGACGCGATGGCACACTTTGCGGCGCCGCCTGCTGGCGCCCGTGGTCTACCTGGCGGCCCTGTTCCTGATGCTGGAGGACTGGCTGTGGAATCTGGGCGCGCGCCTGACGGCGGGCCTGGCGCACTGGGCGCCGCTGCGGCGGCTGGAGCGCCGCATAGCCCGGCTGCGGCCGGTGCCGGCGCTGGTGCTGTTCCTGCTGCCGCCGCTGCTGCTGTTTCCCGTCAAGCTGGTGGCGCTGTACGCGATGAGCAGCGGACATCCGTGGTCGGGACTGGCCGTGGTCATCGTCGCCAAGCTGGTCAGCGCGGCCGCCGTGGCGCGGCTCTACATCCTGACGCGGCCGGCGCTGATGACGATGCCGTGGTTCGCGCGGCTGGAGGCGCGCTTCCTGGCGCTGAAAGAGCGCGCCATCACCAGCTTGCAGGCGACGGCGGCGTGGCGCCAGGCCCGGGCCATGAGCGCGGCGCTGCGGCGCGGCCGCCGCCACGCGGCGCCGCACTGGCAGCGCCTGTTGCGCCGGCTGGCCGCGCTGTGGCGGGCGCGCCGCCATTGAAGCAAACCAGGGCCGCGGCGCTTGCTTGCCGCCCGGCCCTGTCACGCGGTCGCGGCGCCCGGCCGCCCGGCGACGGCGGGCCGCCCACCGGCGATGACGCCCGTGCCGCCCATCGGGCCGGCCGCCTAGGCCTCACGCCACGCCCGCGCTTACTTCGGCCGTCGCAGGAAGTCGGATACGGCGCCCACCGTGGCGGCGGTCTGCTCTTCCATCAGCCAGTGGCCGGCGTCCGGCACCACCAGTTCGGTGACGTCGGTGGCAGCGTTGCGCATGACGATGGCTTCGTTGGCGCCGAAGGACTGGGCGCCGCCGACGGCCAGCACCGGCATCGTCAGCCTGGTCGCCATCGCCGCCAGGTTGTCGGTGGCGTCCTGCGGAATGGCCAGGAACTGGGCGAAGGCCGAGTGCATGGCGCCGGGACGGGCATAGATGGCGGCGTAGTGGCGGCGCGATTCCTCGTCGATCTTCGACGGCGTGCCGGCGAACTCGTTCCAGAAGCGGTCCAGGTAGATGCGCTCGCGGCCGGCCACCAGGCGCTCGGCGTCCGGGCCGCCGAACGAGAAATGCCACAGCAGCGGACTGCGCACGATCTGCTCCCACGGCGGGATGCCCGGCACCGGCGCGTCCATCACCACCAACTTGTCGGTGCGGTCCGGATAGCGCGCCGCGTAGGCATAGGCCACCATGGTGCCGATGTCGTGGCCGACCACGTCCGAATGCTCGATGCCCAGCTTGGCGAGCACGGCGCGGATGTCGCCGGCCTGGGTTTTCTTGTCGTAGCCGCCGGCCGGATGCGAGGACAGGCCCATGCCGCGCAGGTCGGGCACGACGACGGTGTGGTCGCGCGCCAGTTCCGCCGCCATCGGCGCCCACATGTCGCCGGTGTCGCCGAAGCCGTGGATCAGCACGACGGCCGGGCCGCTGCCGCCGACCCGCACGTGGATCGTGGCGCCGTCGGTGGCCACTTCCTGCGTGTGGAAAGACGACGGGAAGGCCGGCACGCCGGCGGCGCCGGCCGTGGCCATGGCGACGGCGGCGGCCACGCCGGCGGCGAGGCGGGTCGGGGACATGAGGATAGCGGTCTTCACGGAAAGCTCCTTATCATCTAAATAGTATAAATAATATGATTCGTATCAGCCATATAAACCTATCAACCATACACGGCGGCGTGGCGCCGCCGCCGCGCCACGGTCAGGTGCGGGTGATCGACGCGCCGCCGTCGACCAGCGAGGCGGTGCCGGTGACGAAGGACGAGTCGTCCGACGCCAGGTACAGCACCGAGCGCGCCAGCTCCTCCGGCCGGGCCGCCCGCTTGAGCGCGTGCAGGCCGGTGATGAAGGCCTGCGATTCGGCCGTGTCGTTCATTTCGCGGTACATGGCGGTGTCGACCGCGCCCGGCAGCACGGCGTTGACGCGGATGCCTTCGGGACCGAATTCGGCGGCCAGCGCCTGCGTCAGGCCGATCAGGCCGGACTTGCTGGCGGCGTAGGCGGCCACGCCGGGGAAGGCGAAGCTGTGGCCGACGAAGGTCGAGGTGAAGATGACGGAGCCGCCGCCGGTTTTTTGCATCGCCGCGATCTGGTGCTTGGCGCCGAGGAAGGCGCTGGTCAGGTTGACGTTCAGGGCGTCGATGAAGCCCTGCGCCGACACGCCGGTGCTGGGCCCCATTTCGCCCAGCGTGCCGGCGTTGTTGAAGGCGACGTCGAGGCGGCCGTAGCGGCTCAACGCCAGCGCCACCAGGGCTTCGGCGTAGGCTTCCGACCGCACGTCGCCGGCCAGGGCGACGGCGCTGCCGCCGGCGGCCGTGATGTCGGCCCCCAGTTGATCGAGTTCGGCCTGGCGGCGCGCGCCGACGACGAGCTGCGCGCCTTCGGCGGCGAACAGGGTGGCGGTGGCGTGGCCGATGCCCGAGCTGGCGCCGGTGATGATGGCGACTTTGGCTGACAAGCGTTGCATGATGGACCTCTTTCTGTGGTGGACGTTTCAAGGAAACGGGAACGCGGCCGGCGGTGGGGGGATGCCGGCGCCGCGTTGGCGTTGACATGACCCATCTTAGGCTTCACAATCGCCGCCATCAATCCGGAAATTATGAAGATTTGAAGCATAATTTATGAATGATGATAGCCACCATTCCCGACCATGAGCACTAGCCCCGTTCCCACCACGCGCGATCCGCTCCAGCTTGCCGCCGAGCTGGAACAGGTGCGCTCGCGCTTCGACGCCATCGTCTCCAACACGCCGGGCCTGGTCTACCAGTTCGTGCTGCATGCGGACGGCCGCGTCGGCTTCCCCTATCTGAGCGACGGCTGCCAGGCGCTGCTGGGCCTGACGGCGGCCGACCTGGCGGCCGAGCCGGCGCGCTTCCTGAACCTGATCCTGGCCGACGACCGCAAGGCCTACCTCGATTCGATGGCGAGCTCGGCCGCCGCGCTGTGGAGCTGGAACTGGGAAGGCCGGATCTGGGTCGACGCCTGGAAGGACGTCAAGTGGATCAATCTGCGCTCGACGCCGCGCGCGCTGGCCGCCGGCGCCGTGCAGTGGGAAGGCATCATGACCAATATCACCGAGAGCAAGCTCGAGCAGCTGGAGGTGCGCCATTCGCGCGCCCGGCTGGCCGAGCTGACGGCCCACATCGAAAAGGTCAAGGAGCAGGAGCGCACCCGCATCGCGCGCGAAATCCACGATGAGCTGGGCGGCAACCTGACGGCCATCAAGATGGCGCTGGCGATGCTGACCGCGCGCCTGCCCACGGACGACGCGGCGCTGCACCTGCACGACAAGGCCGGCTACGTCGACGCCCTGGTCGACCGCACCATCGACGCCGTGCACCGCATCTCGCTCGACCTGCGCCCGGCCATGCTGGACCTGGGCATCGTCGCCGCGCTCGAATGGCAGAGCAAGGAATTCGAAAAACAGGCCGGCGTGCGCTGCATCTTCAGTTCCAACCGCAAGGAAATCGAGCTCGACCTCGACCACGCCACCGCCCTGTTCCGCATCTTCCAGGAGGCGCTGACCAATATCGCCAAGCACGCCCGCGCCAGCCGCGTGACGGTCAAGCTGGCGCGCACCCGCCACCACGTCGGCCTGAAAATCAGCGACAACGGCGGCGGCATCTGGCAGGCCGACCGCGCCAAGCCGCAGTCCTTCGGCATCCGCGGCATGACGGAGCGGGCCCACGCGCTCGGCGGCACGCTCACGCTGAGCCACGCGGTCGGCGGCGGCACCGTCGTCGCCATCAAGATCAAGGTCGACACGCCGCGCGAAACGCTGATCGCGGCCGCCGCCGACGCCACCGGCGGCACGCCGGCCCCGGCGGCCGCGATCGGCGCCCGGGGCGGCAAGGGCGCAACAGGCGACTCGACAGCAACCGCAGGCGGCGCCGCAGACGCTACAATAGCGCAGGCCGATCCGGCCGCACCGACATAGGCGCAGCTCCTCCTCACATGACAGAAAAATGCATCATCAAGGTCTTCATCGCCGACGACCACGCCATCGTGCGCGCCGGCCTGAAGCAAATCCTGGCCGAAACGCGCGACATCGTCGTCGCCGGCGAGGCCGAGAACGGCTTCGACGCCATCCAGCTGTTCCGCAAGTCCGACTGCCAGGTCATGTTGCTCGACATTTCGCTGCCCGACCGCAGCGGCATCGAAGTGCTCAAGCAAGTCAAAAAGGAAAAGCCCGAACTGGCCGTGCTGATGTTGTCGATGCACCGCGAAGATCAATATGCCATCCGCTCGCTCAAGGCCGGGGCCGCCGGCTACCTGACCAAGCAGAGCGCGCCGCGCGAATTGGTGACGGCGATACGCCAGGTCGCCGGCGGGTTAAAATATATCAGCGCGGCGCTGGCGCAGGAATTGGCCAACCACGTCGGCGAGGACCACGAGGCGCCGCCGCACGACAGCCTGTCGGACCGCGAGTACCAGACGCTGACCATGATCGCCTCCGGCAAGACGGTGGGCGCCATCGCCAAGGAATTGTCGCTGTCGGTGAAGACCGTCAGCGAGTACCGGGCCCGGCTGCTGGTCAAGATGAAGCTCAAGAACAGCGCCGAGCTGACCCATTACGCGATCAAGAACCAGCTGATCGAGTAGCGCGCGTATGGCGCGGGCCGGCTAACCAAAAAGCAACTTTACTATCTGATCGACAATGCATGCCGCAAAGTAAGCCCGCTTAGCGGCTTTAATTGAAATTATGGATAGACCGCCGCTGGCCTATCATTGGACCATACGTCATTGAGAATAAGGCAGCGCGCACCATGTCCAGCAAACCACCGTACCCCGCCACCGCGGCCGCCGGCGCCGAGCAACAGAATCCGGCCGACATCGCGCGCGAAGCCTTCCGCCGCCTGGCCACGCGCCGCATCGCGCCGACGCCGGAAGCCTATCGCGACATCTACCATGAAATCGCCGGCATCGCCGCCGTCGCCGACACGGCGGCGCCGGCCCAGATCGGCACGGCCGACCCCGGCCCGCAAACCGTGCTCAGCGAGTTCGCCACCCGGCTCTCGGACACGCCCGGCGACCTGGCCGAATTCGGGCGCCGCTTCAACCGCGCCGTCCAGGCCCGCGACTGGGACGGCTACGCGCGCGCGCTGTCGCAGCTGGTGGAAAAACACTTCGTCAAAAAAGCCGGCATCGAAACGGCCGGGGCGCCCGCCACGGCCGGCGCCCCGGACAACGACCAGAGCCGGCAGTTGCGCGAACTGCTGAGCCGCACCCTGACCTTCGCCGTCGCCTCGCTGCTCAGCGGCACGCCGGCCCTCGTGGCCGAGGCCGAATCGCTGGGCGCGGCCACCAAGCTGGCCCACAGCGAGGAGGCCTTGTCCGAAATCGCCGTGCGCCTCAAGCAGCTGTGCTACCAGATCGAACTGAAGAGCGGCGACACGGGCGAACAGCAGGAATTGCTGCTGCGCCTGTTCAAGCTGCTGCTGGAAAACGTCAGCGAGCTGCTCGACGACGACAGCTGGCTGCGCGGCCAGATCGAGGCCGTGCAAAACCTGATCGCCGGCCCGCTCGACCAGCGCGCGCTGGAAGAGGCCACGCGCAGCCTGAAGGAAGTGATTTACAAGCAGGGCCAGCTCAAGCACAGCATCAGCGACGTCAAGCTCACCGTCAAGAACATGATGATGACCTTTATCGACCGCCTCGGCGTGGTGGCGGCGTCGACCGGCGACTTCCATGAAAAGATAGGCGGCTATTCGGAAAAGATCAGCAAGGCCGACAATATCAGCGACTTGAACCAGATCCTCGACGAAGTGCTGCGCGAAACCCGCGTGGTCCAGACCGAGGCGCTCAAGGCGCGCGACAAGATGGTGCAGGCGCGCCAGGAAGTGCAGGAGGCGGAAAGCCGCATCCACACGCTGGAGGCCAAGCTCCAGCATTTGAGCGAGCTGGTGCGCGAAGACCAGCTGACCGGCAGCCTCAACCGGCGCGGCCTGGACGACGTGTTCGAGCGCGAGACGGCGCGCGCCGACCGCCGCGGCACGCCGCTGTGCATCGCCATGCTGGACCTGGACGACTTCAAGAAACTGAACGACACCTACGGCCACATCGCCGGCGACGCGGCCCTCAAGCACCTGGTGAAAATCGTCAAGGACACGCTGCGCTCGATGGATGTGATCGCCCGTTTCGGCGGCGAGGAATTCCTGATCCTGCTGCCGGAAACGTCGGTCGAGGCGGCCACGCAGACGATGACGCGCCTGCAGCGCGAGCTGACCAAGCACTTCTTTTTGCACGATAACGAGAAAGTGCTCATCACCTTCTCGGCCGGCGTCGCCCTGCGCAGGCCGAACGAAGACCAGGGCGAGCTGGTCAAGCGCGCCGACAAGGCCATGTACCAGGCCAAGCAGACCGGCAAGAACCGCGTCGTCGTCGCCGACTGAGGCGCGGCGGCGTCAGGCCGGGCGGCGGCGCACAGTTTCGCTTAGTTTGCCTCAACGCGCCCGCCGCCGCCCCCAAATCCGGTCGAAAAAATAATTATTTCAGCCCTAAAGAATTGCGTTTCGCTGTCGCTTTAACGCGGCGGCCGGGCAAAGTTTAGCCCTGCGCGCGACTTTTTTTCCTGTTTCTCCGGCTCATCTTTCCTCTAGAGCAACCGTTACTGGTATCAACGGCGGTTTAAGTGTCCCATAACGCGGGGGCAGACCAAAGTGACATGAGCAAGTAGCCCAACGCAGTTCTAGTCCGGAGAAACATCATGACCCAAACCATCAACACCAATATTGCGTCGCTTGACGCGCAGAACAATCTGAACCGTTCGCAATCGTCGCTGCAAACCTCGCTGCAACGCCTGTCCTCCGGCCTGCGCATCAACAGCGCCAAAGACGATGCCGCCGGCCTGGCCATTTCGCAACGCTTCCAGTCGCAAATCTCGGGCGATTCCCGCGCCGCGCAAAACGCCAACGACGGCATCTCGCTGGCGCAAACGGCCGAGGGCGGCCTCACCACCGCCGGCGACCTGTTGCAGCGCATCCGCGTGCTGGCCGTCGAATCGGCCAACGGCACCAACTCCGATTCGGACCGCAAGTCGATCCAGAACGAAGTGTCGTCGCTGTCGTCGGAACTCGACCGCGTCGCCAACACCACCCAGTTCAACGGCCAGAACGTGCTCGACGGCAGCCTGACGAGCACCCAGTTCCAGGTCGGCGCCAATGCCAACCAGACCATCAACGTCGGCATCCAGAGCGCCAAGGCCGGCGACATCGGCAACAACACCCTGAGCTCGGGCCTGACCAGCACGATTTCGCAGGCGGCCGCCAGCACCGCCGTCGCCGCCAATCCGACCGGCACGCCGCCGATCCCGGTCGCCTTCAACTCCAACACCGTGGCCGCGCAAACGCTGACCATCACCTCCGGCGCCGGCACCACCACGCCCGTCATCGTCAACGCCGGCGACAGCGCCAAGCAAGTGGCCGCCAGCACCAACGCGCAAAGCGCCAAGAGCGGCG
>NZ_JANXMI010000172.1 GCF_025354735.1 Rugamonas sp. | reverse complement strand
CAGCGGCACCGGCTCCCGCCGCGCCGCCCGTGGCCCCGGCCTGCGCCAGCGCCGCGCGCTGCCAGCCGCCGCCCAGGGCCTTGACCAGATACACGGAGCTGACCATCTGCTTGCCGCGTATCTGCACCGCCAGGCGCTGATTGTTGAGCAGCGTCTGCTGCGCCGTGATGACGTCGAAATAGGTCTCGACGCCGCCGGTATAGCGGTCGTTGGCCAGGTCCAGCACGCGCTGCGAGCTGCGTACCGCGTTGTCGGCCTGGGTGTTGGCGCGCTCCAGCGCCGCCAGTCCCTCGACGCCATCCTCCACTTCCTGCATCGCCACCAGCACGCTCTGGCGATAGCCCGCCACCGCGCCCGTGTACGAGGCCTTGGCGATATCGACATTGGCGCCGGTCTTGCCGGCGTCGAACAGCGTCTGCGTCAGCGCGCCGCCCAGCGACCACAAGATGCTGGGCGCGTTGAACAGGGTGCTGGCGGTGTTGCTGTCCCAGCCGCCGCTGCCCGACAGCATGATGGTCGGGAAGTAGGCGGCGCGGGCGATGCCGATGGCGGCGTTGGCGGCGGCCACCGCGCGCTCGGCCGAGGCGACGTCGGGCCGGCGCTGCAGCACGTCGGACGGCAGGCCGACCGGCAGCGCCGGCGGCGTCAGTCTGACGACGGCCGGCGCCAGCTTGAAGCTGGGCGCCGGCGTGCCGGCCAGCGTGGCGATGGCGTGTTCGTATTGCGTGCGCTGGGTGTTGAGCAGTTCGAGCTGGGTCTTGCTGGCGTCGAGCAGCGACTGCTGCTGCGCCAGATCGAGGCCGGACGAGGCGCCCAGCTGGTGGCGCGCGTCGATGAAGTCGAAGGCCTTGTTTTGCAGGACGATGCCCTGATTGAGCACGTCGATCTCGGCATCGAGCTCGCGCAGGTTGAAGTAGTCGGCCGCCAGCTCGGACAGCAGCACCAAACGCGTGTTCTCGAAATCGGCGCCCGCCTGTTCGGCCGTGGCGCGGGCGTTGGCCACCGTGCTGCCGACGCGGCCGAACAAATCGGCCTCGTAGTTGACGGCGAAGCCGAGCTGGTAATTGTTCTGGACGATGGAACTGTTGGCGGTCGTCAGCGACGCCAGCGGACGGTCCGCCGACGAGCGCGTGCGGCCGGCGCCGGCCTGCAACTGGGCCGCCGGGAACAGGCCGGCCGAGCTGACCGTCACCTGCGCGCGCGCCTGCGCCAGGCGCGAGGCCGCCACCACCAGGCTTTGATTGCGCTCCAGCGTTTGCCGCGCCAGCTGGTTCAGTTGGGCGTCGTCGAACAGGGTCCACCAGTCGCCCTTGACGGCGGCGTCGTTCGGCGCGCCGGTGTGGAAGGGCGCGGCCGAGCGCGGGTCGGACCAGGCGGCCGGCATCTCGACGCCGGGCTGTTGGTAATCGGGCGCGCTGGCGCAGCCGGCCAGGGCCAGCGCCGCGCACAGCGCGAGAGGGCGGCGCGACGCCATCATGGCGCCGCCTTGGCGGCCGTGGCCGGGGCCGCCGCCGTCGCCGCGCCCTTGGCCTGCGCGGCGGCCGGCTGCTGCACCGAGACCACGTCGCCGTCGGCCAGCGAGTCGGCCGGATTGACGACCAGTTTGTCGGCCACCGTGATGCCGTTCAAAATTTCCAGCTTGTTGCCCAGGTCGTGGCCGAGCAGGACGGTTTGCAGCTTGACCTTGCCGTCGGCGCCGACGGTGGCCACGCGCGTGCCCTCGGCGCGGAACAGGATCACGTTCTGCGGCACCAGCAGCGCGTTGGAGCTGCCGCTGATGGGCAGTTCCACCTGCACGTAGGCGCCGGCCAGCAGCGCGTTGTCGTGGTTGGGCAGATTGATTTCCAGTTGCAGCGTGCGGGTGGCGGCGTCGATGGCGCCGGCGGTGCGCGCGACCGTGCCCTTGAACTGCTTGCCGGCCAGTTCGGCCTGGGTGACGATGACGCTGTCGCCGGCCTTGATGCGCTGGGCGTAAGCCTGCGGCACGTAGACGTAGACGCGCAGCGGGTCGACCTGGGCCAGGCGGAACAGGGCGCGGCCGGCGCCGCCGTTGCCGGCGTCGATCAAGTCGCCGACATCGACCGTGCGGCTGGTGATGACGCCGGAGAAGGGCGCCAGCACGCGCTTGAATTCCTCGGTCTTTTGCAGGCGCCGCACGTTGGCGTCGGCGGCGGCCAGGTTGGCCTGGGCCTGGGTGTAGGCGCTGCTGCGCTCATTGAGTTCCTGGGCGGTGACGGCGTCCTTCTTGCGCAGCGCCTCCCAGCGCTCGGCCGAGCTCTTGGCCAGCTCCAGGCTGGAGGCGGCCTGCTGACGCGCGGCGACGGCCTGCGACAGCTGCTGGTCCACTTCCGGGGTGTCGATTTCGGCCAGCACGTCGCCCTTGTTGACGCGGCTGCCGATGTCGGCCTTCCAGCGCAGCACATAGCCGCTCGAGCGCGCGTAGATCGGCGACTCGATGATGCCTTGCAGCGTGCCGGGCAGCGTCAGCGGCTCGCTGCTTTTCGCGGTGCTGGCGTTGACCGTGGTGACGAACTGGCGGGCCAATTCGCTGTTCGATTTTTCCAGCGCGTCGGCGTGCGAGGCGCGCATCACCATGGTGACGACGGCGCCGGCCAGCAGCAGGCCGATGACGATGGCGCCGGTCCACTTGGCGCGTTTCAGGATGGGGGCGCGGTGCGGCGCGTGGTGTGGTTGCGAACCGTCGGCGGCGGCGCCGTGGATGCCGAGGGCGGCGTGGCGATTTTCAGTCATATCAGATAGTCCCTTCTACTGCAGGCGATGTGGGGTTGGGCCGGTGGGCGTCACGGGCCGCTTTGCGGTGTTCGAGATAGCGGTGGATGCCGGCGAAGACCACCGGCACGAACAGCAGCGTGGAGATGGTGGCGAACAGCAGGCCGCCGATGACGGCGCGGCCCAGCGGCGCGTTCTGCTCGGCGCCTTCGCCGAAGCCGATCGCCATCGGCACCATGCCGATAATCATGGCCAGCGCCGTCATCAGCACCGGCCGGATACGGGTCGCGCCCGCCTCCAGCGCGGCCGACAGCGGCGGCAGGCCGTCGTTGAGGCGCTGGCGCGCGAACGACACCATCAAAATACTGTTCGCGGTGGCCACGCCCATGGTCATGATGGCGCCCGTCAGGGCCGGCACGCTGAGCGTGGTCCCGGTCAGGAACAGCATCCAGACGATGCCCGCCAGCGCGGCCGGCAGCGCCGTGATGATGATGAAGGGGTCGACCCACGACTGGAAGTTGACGACGATGAGCAGGTAGACCAGCACGATGGCCATCAAGAGGCCGACGCCGAGGCCGAGGAAGGACGAGTGCATGGTTTCGACCTGGCCGCGCAGCACGATGTGGCTGCCGCGCGGCAGTTTCGGCGTCATCTCGTCGATGACTTTTTGCACCTGGTCGGCGACGGCGCCGAGGTCGCGTCCCTCGACGCTGGCGTAGACGTCGACCACCGGCGTCAGGTTGTAGTGCGACACGTCGGCCTGCTGCACGGCCGGGCGCACCTGCACCAGGCTGCCCAGCTGCTGCGAGGCGCCGGTGCCGCTGCCGTTCGGATTGGCGCGCACGGGCGTGCGCAGCAATTCATCGAGGTCGTTGATGCGGTATTGCGGCGTTTGCACGGCGATGTTGTAGACCACGCCGTTCTGCGGATTGAGCCAGAACGCGGGCTGCGTCTGCGAGCTGCCCGACAGCGACACCAGCAGATTCTGCGCGACGTCGGCCGGATTGATGCCGAGCTGCTTGATCTGGCTGCGGTCCAGGTTCAGGTTCAGCGTCGGCAAATCCTGGCGTTGCAGCACGTGGACGTCGACGGCGCCGGCGATGCCGCGCACCCGCTTCATCAATTCGCTGGCGATGGCGTAGTTGCCGTGTTCGTCCTTGCCGGCGATCTGGATGTCGATCGCGGCCGGCTGGCCGAAGTTCAAAATCTGCGTGACGATGTCGGCCGGCTGGAAGAAGAATTCCACGCCGGGGAAGCGCCGCGGCAGTTCGCGCCGCAGCCGGTCGATGTAGATCTGCGACGGATGGTGGTCTTCGCTCAGCGACAGCTGGATCTCGGCGTCGAGCGTGCCGATGGTGCCGGCGTTCGAGTACGACAGGTTGATCGAGCTGTAGGGCGTACCGAGGTTGTCGAGCACCACGGTCAGTTCCTCTTTCGGGATCACGTCGCGGATGACTTTTTCCACCTCGTCGGCCTGGCGCGCGGTTTCCTCGATGCGGGTGCCGGTCGGCATGCGCATGTGCAAACGGATCTGGCCCGAATCGACGCTGGGGAAGAAGTCGCGGCCGATGCCGAACACCAGGGCCAGCGACAGCACGCAGAAAGCGAGGAAGGCGCCGCCGAACAGCTTGCGGTGGGTGAGCAGCGAGGACAGGATGATGATGTAACCGCCGCGGAATTTTTCAAAGCTGGCGTCGAAGCTGCGGTAGGCGCGCTGCAACAGGCTAGGTTTGGCGTCCGGGTGGGCCGGAGCGTGGTCCATCATCAGCATCACCATGGTCGGCACCAGGGTGCGCGACAGGATGTAGGAGGCGATCATCGCGAACACCACCGCCTCGGCCAGCGGCACGAACAGGTAGCGCGCCACGCCGGTGAGGAAGAACATCGGCACGAACACGATGCAGATGCACAGCGTGGACACCAGCGCCGGCACCGCGATTTCGCCGGCGCCGTCGAGGATGGCCTTGTGCAGGTCGGCGCCCTGGTGCAGGTGGCGCTCGATGTTTTCGATGGTGACGGTGGCGTCGTCGACCAGGATGCCGACGGCCAGCGCCAGGCCCCCCAGCGTCATGATGTTGATGGTCTCGCCCAGCATGTACAGCACCAGGATGGACGACAGTATCGACAGCGGGATCGAGACCGCGATGATGCAGGTGCTGCGCCAGTTGCCGAGGAACAGCAGGATCATGGCGGCGGTCAGGCCGGCGGCGATGATGGCTTCGCGCACCACGCCGCTGATGGCGGCCTTGACGAACAGCGACTGGTCGAACAGCGGCGTGATCTTCAAATCCTGCGGCAGGCTTTGCAGCGCCGCCGGCAGCATGGCCTTGAGCGTGTTGACGATATCGAGGGTGGACGAGCCGCCGTTCTTGAGCACCGACAGCAGCACGCCGCGCTCGCCGTTCTGGCGTACGATATTGGTCTGTGGCGAGAAGCCGTCGCGCACGCGCGCCACTTCGGATAGATAGGTGGTGCTGCCGTTCTTGGTCAGCACCGGAATGTTGTTGAGGCCGGCGATGGTGTCGGGCGAGCCGTTCATGTTGACGTTGAATTCGGTGTTGCCGATCTTCGCGGTGCCCGACGGCAGGATCAGGTTCTGGGTGCTGATGGCGGTGACGACGTCGGTCGGCGTCATGCCCTTCGCCTGCAGCGCCTGGGTGTCCAGGTCGACCGACACCAGGCGCGATTTGCCGCCGTAGGGATAGGGCACGGCGGCGCCGGGGATGGTGACCAGTTGCGGACGCAGGAAGTTGACGGCGGTGTCGAACAGCGACTGCTCCGGCAGCGTCTTGCTCGACAGGGCCAGCTGGATCACCGGGATCGACGAGGCCGAATATTTGATAATCAGCGGCGGCGTGATCCCCGGCGGCAGCTGCTTGACCTGGGCCTGTTCGATCGCCACCACCTGAGCGATGGCGGTGCGGATGTCGGCCGTCGGCTGGAAGAAGATCTTGATGATGCTGGTGCCGGCCAGCGACTGCGACTCGATATGCTCGATGTCGTTGACGGTGGTGGTCAGGCTGCGTTCATTGGTCGACGCGATGCGCGCCCCCATTTCCTGGGCCGACAGGCCGCTGTACTGCCAGATCACGCTGATGACCGGAATATTAATTTCCGGGAAAATGTCGGTCGCCATCTTGCTCAGCACGAGAGGCGTCGACAACAGGATCAGCAAGGCCATCACGATGAAAGTGTAGGGCCGTCGCAGCGCTATATTAACTATCCACATCTGATATTTTCCGCGTCAAATGGACGACACCCGGCCGCCGCAAGGGCTGCGGCGGTGGGCGGGCGTCCGGCAATGCTGTCAGGGTTTGGGACAGACGATGCTGGCGGCATTGCCTACAATTAGGGCAAAATCATAGCACGGACCTGTACGTGTACGTGCATGTTATGCAGGATGATACTTACTAATACACTACGTTACACGGCGGCCGGATTAAAACGCGGCGGCGGCCCGCGCGAGGGCCGGCGCGAATATCTGCGGTGGGAGCGACAAGTATGCTAAATAGTGATTATGATGTTATAAATAAATATTCGATAAGCAAGTAACGCGGCGGGTAAGAATGCCGCCGCCCGCTTCATCACCGTAAAGATCGAAGACCATGAACCCGCCAGATCCCTTGCCGCATCCCCTGCCGCTGGTCATCGTTCCCGCCTGTGTCAACCCGGTGGGCGCGCATGCCAACTACACGGCGCAGCTGAAATACGTCGACGCCGTCGCCACCGGCGCCCATTGCATGCCGTTGATTTTGCCGGCGCTGGGCGCGGCGGCCGATCTCGATGCGCTGCTCGACGCGGTCCACGGCGTGATGCTGACCGGCTCACCGTCGAACGTGCATCCGGGCCTGTACGGCGAGGCGGCGGCCGGCGAACAGCCTTTCGACCATGCGCGCGACGCCACCACGCTGCCGCTGATCCGCGCGGCGCTGGCGCGCGGCATGCCGCTGCTGGCGATCTGCCGCGGCTTCCAGGAACTCAATGTGGCGCTGGGCGGCACGCTGCATCAGGCGGTGCACCATGTCGACGGCATGATGGACCACCGCGAAAACCCGGGGCACACGCTGGCGCGGCAGTACGCGCCCGCGCACCGCGTGCTGCTCGAAGCGGGCGGCCGTCTGGCGCGGCTATTGGACGGCGCCGGCGCGATCATGGTCAATTCTCTGCACGGACAGGGCATCGCGAAGCTGGCGCCCGGCCTGGCCGTCGAGGCCCGCGCCGACGACGGCCTGGTTGAAGCGTGCAGCGTGATTGACGCTCCAGGCTTTACGATGGCGGTGCAGTGGCATCCGGAGTGGCTGCTGACCGAGAATGAAAATTCCATGAAGCTGTTCGCCGCTTTCGGACTGGCCTGCGCCAGCTACCGGCAATACAAGCACGCCAAGCACGCCAAGCACGCGCGGCCCAGCGCCGGCGACGAATAAAAACCAAGAGAGAAAACGATGGCGATACGCGAAAATTTTACCTACACCGACATGGACCTGTGGCTGAACGAAAAACGCGTCACGGAAATCGAATGCCTGGTGCCGGATTTGACCGGCGTGGCGCGCGGGAAGATACTCCCGCGCGGTAAGTTCACGCAGGAGCGCGGCATGCGGATACCGGAGGCGGTGCTGGGCATGACCGTGACCGGCAATTATCCGGTCGAAGACGCCGGCTATGACCGCGCCATTTCGACCACCGACCGCGACATGATACTGAAGGCCGATCCGACCACCATCACGATGGTGCCGTGGGCCTCCGACCCGACCGCGCAGGTGATACACGACTGCTATTTTTCCGACGGCCGCCTGGTCGATTTCGCGCCGCGCTCCGTGCTGCGCCGCGTGCTCAAGCTGTACGAGGAAAAAGGCTGGAAGCCGGTGGTGGCGCCGGAGCTGGAATTTTATCTGACCGCGAAAAACACCGATCCCGACCTGCCTTTGCGCCCGCCGGTCGGCCGTAGCGGCCGCGCCGAAACCAGCCGCCAGGTCTACAGCATCGACGCCGTCAACGAATTCGATCCGCTGTTCGAGGACATCTACGACTACTGCGCGCTGATGAATCTCGACGTCGACACGCTGATCCACGAGACCGGCGCCGGCCAGATGGGCCTCAATTTCCAGCACGGCGACGCGCTGGCGCTGGCCGACAACGTCTTCTACTTCAAACGCACCTTGCGCGAAGCGGCACTCAAGCACGATATGTATGCCACCTTCATGGCCAAGCCGATGGCCGGCGAGCCCGGATCGGCGATGCATGTGCACCAGAGCGTGAGCGACGCCGCCACCGGCCGCAATATCTTCAACACGGCGGACGGTTCGCCGTCGGCCCACTTCCGCCACTACATCGGCGGCTTGCAGCGCTACACGCCGTCGGTGATGGCCATCATGGCGCCGTATGTGAACTCCTATCGCCGCATCGTGCGCCACACGGCCGCGCCGATCAACATC
>NZ_JANXMI010000126.1 GCF_025354735.1 Rugamonas sp. | reverse complement strand
CCAGCCGGCCGGCACCATGAAGGCGGTGCCGCGCAGGTCGCGGATGGACTTGATGTCCTCGCCGGCGGCCATGCGGTGGGTCAGGTCGACCAGCGCGCGCTCGGCGTTGCCGAAGATCAGCAGGTCGGCCTTGGAATCGGTCAGCACCGAGCGGCGCACCTTGTCCGACCAGTAGTCGAAGTGGGCGATGCGGCGCAGCGACGCCTCGATCGAGCCGATCACCACCGGCGTGCCGGGATAGGCTTCGCGCACGCGCTGGGCGTAGACGGTGACGGCGCGGTCGGGGCGCTTGTTCGGTTCGCCGTTGGCGGTGTAGGCGTCGTCGGAGCGGATCTTGCGGTCCGACGTGTAGCGGTTGACCATGGAATCCATATTGCCGGCCGTGATGCCGAAATACAGCTTGGGCTTGCCGAGCACGCGGAAGGCGTCGGCCGACAGCCAGTCCGGCTGGCTGATGATGCCGACGCGGAAACCCTGGGCCTCCAGCAAACGGCCGACCAGCGCCATGCCGAAGCTGGGATGGTCGATGTAGGCGTCGCCGGTGATGAGGATGACGTCGCACGCATCCCAGCCCAGCGCATCCATTTCGGCGCGGGACATGGGCAGGAAAGGCGCGACGGCAGCGCGCGCAGACCGCTTGGGAACGGTCGCGAATAAATGGGTAGGGGAGCTCATATCGGCGAGATTGTACCGGAAATGTCGGCGTCCTGCTGATGTCATGCCGTTTTTTTAAGCAGGTATTTTTCAAAAACCTTTTATTTTTCAATAACTTGTAAAAATAATGACGCGACGGCCATATTGCAAGCGATGTCAGAGTCACCTTGCTTTGTCGGCCAGGTTTGCTATAACGAACAGAGAGTCCACTGAGGAGAGTATCATGCGACGCCGCCTGTATTTCATGTTGCCATCGGTCCCGAACGCCCGCGCCATGCTCGACGAACTGCTGCTGGCGCGCATAGAAATCGGCCACATGCGCTTCATGGCGCGCGACGGCGCGCTGGCGCCGGACATGCCGGACGTCAGCTTCTTCCAGAAGACCGATCTGGTCCACGGCGCCCAGCTGGGCATGGTGATCGGCGCCATCGTCGGCCTGGGCGCCGGCATTTTCCTGGAAATGTTCCCGCCCGACGGCTTCAGCCTGCGCACGGCGGCCATTTTGCTCGTCACGCTGGGCGGCGCCCTGTTCGGCGGCTGGGCCTCCGGCATGAACGCGGCGGCGATCCCGAACACGCGGCTGCGGCAGTTCGCGCCGGGGATCGAAGCGGGGCAAGTGTTGTTGATCATCGACGTGCCCTTGCGGCGCGTGGCAGAAATCGAGGAGATGATCGCGCGGCGTCATCCCGAAATCAGCTTTGGCGGTAGCGAACCGCCGATGCTGGCGTTTCCGTAACGCTGGCCGCCCGGCGTCTGACGCGCCGGGATTTAGCAGTGGGGCCGGCCCGGCTTGGGCCGGCCTTTTTTATGGCGCTGCCGCTTCCTCAGATGCCCATGCTGGCGAGGATGGTGCCCAGCTCGCGCAGCGCCGGCTCGATGGCCGGATGCTGGGCCGCGAACTTGGCCGAAATTTCCTGCGTGCGCTCGGCCAGGCCGTAGGTGGTCGTCGACGGCGGCGCGGCGGCGGCGGCGCGGCGTTCCAGCAACAGCTTGATGTCGCCATCGAGCTGCCGCAACAGCTCCAGCAATTCCTCGTCCACCGGCCCGGTCGTGGCCAGTTTGCCGTGCAGGGTTTTCAGTGAGTCTTTCAGCGTGCTGTCCATAGCGTCCCCGTTCAATTGATAAACTGCGTGGCCAGATAGAGTTCTTCGACCCGGGTCCTGGCCCACGGCGTCTTGCGTAAAAATTTCAGGCTGGACTTGATGCTCGGATCGCTGGTGAAGCAATTGATGTCGATACGCTGGGCCAATTGCTCCCAGCCGTAATGCTCGACCAGCCTAGTCAGCAGCGATTCTAAGGTAATACCGTGTAATTCCTGCACACTCATGGCGATGCTCTATCTCTCGGGATAACGACCGCAGTATATACCCAAGTTATACACGCAAACCCGGGCAGCGGCTATCGCGCCACCGGGCTTGCCTACGGCCATGGCCCATCGCGGTCGAGAGCGGAGTCAGACCCCGCATTCAGCGCCGCCGGCTACGGTCCGCGCCCCTACTGCGGGGTCTCGTTTAAACGTCAACGCTACGCTATCGATATGAGCGCCGTCGGCTTAGTTGGCCGTCAAACCGCGCCGCTCGAGCAGCGGCCCGATCTGCGCGTCGCGGCCGCGGAAGGCGCGATACATACTCATCGCATCGACCGTGCCGCCGCGCGACAGCAGCATCTTGCGGAAGTAGTCGCCGTTCTCGCGCTTCATGCCGCCATGCTCCTTGAACCATTCCACGGTATCGGCGTCCAACTTCTCGGCCCACAGATAACCGTAGTAGCCGGCCGAATAGCCGCCCGCGAACACGTGCGAGAAGTAGGTGGTGCGATAGCGCGGCGGTACCGGCGCGAAGTCGACTCCCGCATCCTTGAGCGCGCCGGCCTCGAACGCCAGCACGTCGGTGGGAATCTGGTCCACGCCCAGCTGGTGCCAGCGCTGGTCCAGTATCGACGCCGCCAGATATTCGGTGGTGCGATAGCCTTCGTTGAATTTCTTCGACGCCATCACCTTGTCGAGCAATTCCTGCGGCATGGCCGCGCCGGTCTGGTAGTGCTTGGCGTAATTGCCCAGCACTTCAGGCCAGACCGCCCACATTTCGTTGACCTGCGACGGGAACTCGACGAAGTCGCGCGGCACGCGGGTGCCGGAGAAGCGCGGATATTCGACGTTGGAGAACATGCCGTGCAGCGCGTGGCCGAATTCGTGGAAGATGGTGCGCAACTCGTCGTAGGTCAGCAGCGTCGGCTCGCCGGCGTTCGGCTTCGGTATGTTCAGGTGGTTGGCCACCACCGGACGGGTGCCCATCAGCTTCGACTGCGTCATGTAGGCGTTCATCCACGCGCCGCCGCGCTTGTTGCCGCGCGCATAGTAGTCGCCGATGAAGATGGCCAGCTGCTTGCCGTCGGCGTCGAACACGTCGAACACGCGCACGTCCGGGTCGTAGACCGGCAAGTCCTTGCGCTCCTTGAAGGTCAGGCCGTAGACCTTGTTGGCGGCGTAGAAAACGCCGTTGAACAGCACATTGTTCAACTCGAAATACGGCTTGAGCTGGTTCTGGTCGAAGGCGTAGCGCTGGGCCCGCACCTTGTCGCTGTAGAAGGACCAGTCGGCGGCGTCGACCTTGAAACCGCCGTGTTCGGCGTCGACCACCGCTTGCAGGTCGGCCGCCTCCTTGCGCGCGTTGGCGACGGCCGGCTTGGCGAATTCGGCCAGCAACTGGTTGACGGCGGCCGGATCGTGCGCGGTCTGGTCTTCCAGCGCGTAGGTGGCGTAGTTGGCATAGCCGAGCAGCGCGGCCTTTTCGGCGCGCAGCCGAGCCATCTTCAGCACCACGTCGCGGTTGTCGAATTCGCCGCCGTGGCTGCCGCGCGCCAGCGAGGCCGCCATCAGGCGTTTGCGCACGTCGCGGTTGGTCAAGGCGCCGAGCGAGGCCTGGCCGGTGGTGTTGACGACCGGGATGGCGAACTTGCCGTCGAGGCCGCGCGCCTTGGCCGTCTCGGCCGCCTTGGCGATGGCCTTGTCGGACAGGCCGGCCAGCTCTGCGCGGGTGTCGACGATCAGCGCCGAGGCGTTCGCTTCCTTGAGCAAGTTCTGGCTGAAGGTGGTTTGCAGTTTGGCCAGCTCGGCGTTGTAGGACTTGAGCTGCTCCTTGTCGGCGGCCGACAGTTGGGCGCCGGCGCGCACGAAGTCGGTGTGGTAGCGTTCCAGCAGATAGGCCGACTCGGGGTCCAGGTGCAGCGTGGCGCGGCGCACGTATAGCGACTTGACGCGCGCGTACAGCTTGGGATTCAAATGGATGGCGTCATTGTGGGCGGCCAGCTTGGGCGACAGGTCGCGGTCCAGCGCCTCCATGGCGTCGTTGGTGTTGGCGCCGGACAGGTTGCCGAACACGCTGGCCACGCGCGCGAGCAGCTGGCCCGATTTTTCCATCGCCACGATGGTGTTGGCGAAGGTGGCCGGCTTGGGATTGTTGGCGATGGCGTCGATTTCCAGCGCGTGCTGGCGCATGCCTTCGGCGTAGGCCGGGGCGTAGTCTTCGTTGTGGATCTGGTCGAAGGCCGGGTACTGGAACGGCAGGGTGCTGGCCTGCGCGAAGGGATTCGACGCCGGCAGCTGCGAGGCCGGCGCGGCCTGCACCACGCCGGCGAAGGCCAGCGTCATCGCGCCGGCGGCGGCGATCATCATCATGCGGGGTTTGGACATGGATTTATACTGTATAAATAGTTTAGTTAATTAGGGCGGGGCGTTGGCGATGCGCCGGCGGCAGCGAAATCGGGGTCAAGACCGTGGTCTGACCCCGTAGTGACGCCGGCATCACGCCTGCGCGAATTACTGGCCCGTCAAACCGCGGCGCTCCAGCAACGGCTCGATCTTGGCGTCGCGGCCGCGGAAGTTGCGATACAGTTGCAGCGCGTCGTCGGTGCCGCCGCGCGACAGCAGCTTGGCGCGGAACCAGTCGCCGTTCTTGCGTTGCAGGCCGCCGTTTTCCTTGAACCATTCGACGGTGTCGGCATCGAGCTTTTCCGCCCACAGGTAGGCGTAGTAGCCGGCCGAGTAGCCGCCCGCGAAGGCGTGCGAGAAGTAGGCGGTGCGGTAGCGCGGCGGCACCGGCGCGAAGTCGACGCCCATGTCCTTGAGCGACGCCGTTTCAAACGCCACCACATCGGTCGGCACCTGGGCCGGCGTGAGCTGGTGCCAGCGCTGGTCCAGCAGCGACGCCGCCAGATACTCGGTGGTCAAAAAACCCTGGTTGAATTTTTTCGCGGCCAGCACCTTGTCGAGCAATTCCTTGGGCATAGGCGCGCCGGTCTGGTAGTTGGTGGCGTAGTTGGCCAGCACTTCCGGCCACACGGCCCACATCTCGTTGACCTGCGACGGATATTCGACGAAGTCGCGCGGCACGTTGGTGCCGGCGAAGCGCGGGTACTTCACGTTCGAGAACATGCCGTGCAGCGCGTGGCCGAATTCGTGGAAAGCGGTCTTGACTTCGTCGTAGGTCAGCAGCGTCGGCTCGCCGGCGGCCGGCTTCGGAATGTTCAGGTGGTTGGCGACGACGGAGTGGGTGCCCATCAGCGACGACTGCGACACGTATTCGTCCATCCACGCGCCGCCCTGCTTGTTGCCGCGCGCGTAGTAGTCGCCGATGAAGATGGCCAGCTGCTTGCCGTCGGCGTCGTACACGTCCCAGGTGCGCACGTCCGGATTGTAGACCGGCAGGTCCTTGCGTTCCTTGAAGGTCAGGCCATACAGCTTGTTGGCCGCGTAGAACACGCCCTTGGTCAGCACGTTGTTCAGTTCCAGATAGGGCTTGAGCTGGTTCTCGTCGAACGAGAAGCGCTGCGCCCGCACCTTGTCGGAGTAGAAAGCCCAGTCGGCGGCGTCGACCTGGAAGCCGCCCTTTTCGGCGTCGACCACGGCCTGCAGATCGGCCGCTTCCTTGCGGGCGTTGTTGACGGCCGGCTTGGCCAGCTCGGACAGCAGCTTGTTGACGGTGGCCGTGTCGTGCGCGGTCTGGTCGGCCAGCGAGTAGGCGGCGTAGTTGGCGTAGCCGAGCAGCGTGCCCTTGTCGGCGCGGGCCTTGGCGATTTTCAGCACCACGTCGCGGTTGTCGAATTCGCCGCCGTGGATGCCGCGCGCCAGCGAGGCGGCCATGATGCGTTCGCGCACGGCGCGGTTGGTCAGCACGGCCAATGCCGGCTGGCCCGAGGTGTTGACCAGCGCGATCAGGTATTTGCCGTCCTGGCCCTTGGCCTTGGCTGCGGCGGCGGCGGTGGCGATGGCGGCGTCGGTCATGCCGGCCAGTTCTTCGCGGGTGTCGACCAGCACGGCGTTGGCGTTCAATTCCTTGAGCACGTTCTGGCTGAAGGTCGATTGCAGGGTGGCGATGTCGCCGTTGATGACCTTGAGCTTGGCCTGGTCGGCCGCCGACAGGTTGGCGCCGGCCAGCACGAAGTCGGTGTGGTAGCGCTCGACCAGATGCTTGGACTCGGCGTCCAGGTGCAGCTTGTCGCGCTGGTCGTAGATCGCTTTGACGCGGGCCCACAGTTTGGCGTTCAGGAAGATGGCGTCGCCGTGGGCGGCCAGCTTGGGCGACATGTCGGTGTCGACGGCGTCGAGCGCGTCATCGGTGTTGGCGCCGTGCAGATTGCCGAAGGTGGTCGACACGCGGGTCAGCATCTGGCCCGATTTTTCCATCGCGACGATGGTGTTGTCGAAGGTGGCCGGCTTGCGGTTGTTGGCGATGGCCTCAATTTCCTTGAGCTGGATGCGCATGCCTTCCACGAACGCCGGCGTATAGTCGCTGTCCTTGATCCGGTCGAAGGCCGGGTAGCTGAACGGCAGCGTGCTGGCCTTGACGAAGGGATTCGACGCCAGCGTGGCGGCGCTCGCCGGTGCGGCGGATGCGGCGGACGCGGCGGGGGCCGCATAAGCCATCTGGGTCAGTGCCAGGCCGAGGCTGGCCGCGAGTACGAGCATTTGAGGACGGGACATTTTTACATCTTTCAAAGTACGCCGAGGGATGCGGACGCGGATGACGCCGCACGGGAGCGGTAAATCATAGCAGGCCGACATGGTTGCGTCACCCGCAAAAATCGGCGCGATGGCCGCGGATTGGGGCGTTTGCCATATCGTCGGCGCCGCATCCAGGCCGGCGCGCGACGCCGCCGGGCCAACCGGCGACGGCGCGGCCGGCATACTTCGGCTTAATTTCGGCTTACTTGCCAGTGCCCGTCACCAACACCCAGCAATTGAACTCATTCCGCAAGTGAGGCCCGGCGCGCGTCAACCCGCCGCGCTGCGCGGCAGGCGATATCTCGGGCTGTACGGTGGGGGATAAAGGTTTTGCGTATATCAAGACCAGCGTGTCGCAAATGTGGCGTTTCAGCATCAAGGTGTGCCGGACGTGAAGCCGTCCCGCTTCCGCGCGCGCCAGCACTGGATCACCGGACGGCTATCCTGCCAGCGCCAGCCGCGCTTTACTCAGGGGTTTGATGGCAGCCAATTTCGCCGGCTGCTGACGCACTTCCCACAGGCTGACAGCCTCCTGCATGCGCAGCCAGCTTTCGGGCGTCGTATGCAGCAAGGTGGCCAGGCGCACCGCCATTTCCGGCGTCAGGGTGCGCTTCTCGTGCAGCAATTCGGAAACGGTCAAGCGGCTGACGTCGAGCAGCCGGGCCAATTCGGTTTGCGTCATCGCCAGGGCCGGCAGCACATCCTCGCGCAACACGGCGCCAGGGTGGGTCGGACGGCGACGCGCATCACGTAACGATTTCATCAGTGATAATCCTCCAGATTGACATCGACGGCGTCCTCGTCCTCGAAGCGAAACGTCAGGCGCCAGTTGGCCGAGACGTTGATGGCATACATACCTTGGCGGCCGCCTTTCAACGCATGAAATTTATAACCAGGAATGTCCATGTCCTCAGGTCTCGCGCATTGATCGAGGCGGTCCAGCATCCTCAGTATACGCTGCGCGAATCGCGCCGGGATGCCGCGATGATCGTCGTGGACGAAAAACCTCAGCAAGCCTTTGTGCCGTATTGAGCGGATCATGATGTCATCCATGGGATTACATCGTAATTTACCGGATGACACCCGCGAGGTGCTTGCGCTAGCTCACGTCAAGGTCGGCGCGCCGTATCAGTAATGCGGCGGCCGGTCGTTGGCGATGCCGCCGCTCTGCGGCTGTTCGCGCAGGCGTTGCGCCAGCGCCAGCAGGGTCTGCTCCAACTTGTCGATCTGCTGCTGCTGCTCGTAGACGCGCTGATTCAGCGACTGCAGCAGATCTTCCTGGTAGGCCACTTTAATTTCTATGTCGATGAAACGGTCTTCGCTGTCCACGGGGTGCTCCTCATTGCAAAGCCGGCATTCTACGCCTTCGGGGTGTTGAGCAATTCCTTCATGCGCGCCAGCCGCTCTTTCGGCGTCAGCACTTCGGACTCCATCGGCACGGCCGTGCCGACATCGAGCTCCATCTCCTTGATGAAGCGCGACACGTCGCAGTGGACGTGCTCGCCGGCGCGCTTGCGCTTCTTGCACCACGTCACGGTCAGCGTGCGCTGCGCGCGCGTGATGCCGACGTACATCAGCCGCCGCTCCTCCTGGATGCGCGCGCCTATGGTCTCGGCAGGCGCGTCCGGGTCGCCCTTGTGCGGCAAGATGCCTTCCTCGACGCCGACCAGGAACACGTGCGGAAACTCCAGCCCCTTGGACGCGTGCAGGGTCGACATGCGCACCTGGTCCGGCTCCTCGTCCTGGCCTTCGAGCATGGACATCAGCGCCACCATCTGGCTCAGCTCCAGCACGTTCTTTTCCTCGCCGTCGCGCTCCTTGCCGCCGCGGCCGCGCTCCTTGAGCCAGTTGGTGAATTCGATCACGTTCTGCCACTTGCCCTGGGCGGCGCGCTCATCGAACATATCGTAGAGATAGGATTCGTAATTGATCGCTTCCATCAAGTCGTCCAGCACCTGCGCCGCGTTGTCTCCGCTGCCGCTCGGGCCGGGCCGGCTGGCGCGCGATTCGAGGTCGTTGATGAAGTTGCAGAACTGGCGCAGCGGCACCAGTTGCCGGTCGTTCAGCTTGCCCTCGATGCCGCCCTTGAACACGGCTTCGAACAGCGAGCACTGCCACTGTCCCGAGAAGGTGCCCAGCGCTTCGAGCGTCGACTGGCCGACGCCACGGCGCGGCGTGGTCACGGCGCGGATGAAGGCCGGGTCGTCGTCGGTGTTGGTCAGCAGGCGCAGATAGCTGATGATGTCCTTGATTTCGGCCTTGTCGAAGAAACTCTGGCCGCCCGAAATCGAATACGGAATGCGCTCCTTGCGCAGGCACTGTTCGATGATGCGCGCCTGGTGGTTGCCGCGATACAGGATGGCGTAGTCGGACCAGTGGTTCTTGCGCTCGAAATGGTCGGCCGAAATCATGATGGCGACCTGCTCCGCTTCCTGCTCGTCGTTGGCCATGCCGAGCACCTTGATCGGCTCGCCCAGGCCGTGCTCGGACCACAGCGACTTCTCGAACAATTTCGGATTGTTGCCGATGACGGCGTTGGCCGCCTGCAAAATGCGCGTCGTCGAGCGGTAGTTCTGCTCCAGCTTGATGACTTCCAGGTCGGGGAAATCGGTCTGCAAGGTTTTCAGGTTCTCGACCGAGGCGCCGCGCCACGCGTAGATGGCCTGGTCGTCGTCGCCGACGGCCGTGAACATGGGCTTCTTGCCGACGCCGGTCACCAGCAGCTTGACCAGCTCGTACTGGCAGGTGTTGGTGTCCTGGTACTCATCCATCAGCAAATAGCGCAGGCGGCGCTGCCATTTGTCGCGGATCGGCTCATTATGGCGGAACAGTTCGACCGGCAGCCGTATCAAATCGTCGAAATCGACGGCCTGATACGCCGACAGCGTCGCCACATAGCTGCGGTAGATGCGCGCGGCCTGGGCCTCGTCCTCGTCCTTGGCCTGCTGCAGCGCGACCTCGGGATCGACCAGGCCGTTCTTCCACAGCGAAATCGCGGTCTGGATGCGGCGTATCAGCTGCTTGTCGGTGGTGATGGCCAGATCCTGCACCAGCGAAGCGCAGTCGTCGCTGTCCATGATGGAAAAGCGGTCCTTGAGGCCGACGCCGCGCGCTTCCTGGCGCAGAATCTTCACCCCCAGCGAGTGGAAGGTCGACACCGTCAGCTGCTTGGCCTGCTTGGGCTGCTTGAGCAGCTTGGCGATACGCTCCTGCATTTCCAGCGCGGCCTTGTTGGTGAACGTCAGCGCGGCGATGGTGCGCGGATCGTAGCCGCGGTCCTCGATCAAATGGGCGATTTTCTGCGTAATCACGCGCGTCTTGCCCGAACCGGCGCCAGCCAGCACCAGGCACGGCCCGTCCAGATAGGCGACGGCGGCGCTCTGCGGGACGTTCAGGCCGTACATGGGATGAGATTGGACATTGTTTCCGGAGCGGGTGAGGTAGACACTGGGATGGCAAGCGGCCATTGTACCGTGCCGCTTTGCTTGCCGGACGCCGGCATTGATATCGGCCGTTTCGGTAATATATACAGACATTGCGTTACCATTGTGCCTGGGGCGCAATGGCGCCCTTCCCATTTTGACGGCTGCACATCATGAAATTTGAACATTTAATCGAAATCAACGATCCGCTCAATCCGCTGATCGACACCCTGACCGTGGAGCAAATGTGGCGCGGCCTGATGCTGCGCGCCGAGTCGCCGAAACTGTTCGTGCCCCACCTGGACGAGTGCACGCTGGGCGAGCGCGACGAAAGCGGCTTCAGCCGCAGCCTGCGTTACGGCGAGCTGGTCATCAACGACCGCGTGACGCTGCATCCGATGCGCCAGGTGCGCTACGACGTCGCGCCGCAAAAAGACATCAGCGCCTCCAGCCTGACGATGACCATCGAAACGCCGGGCTCCGATGCGCTCTACGTGCGCTTTGAATATGACGACGGCAGCGACGAGGCGACCGATGCGGCCAACGCCATGTACGATGAATTCCGCCGCTCCGCCTATCAGGAGTCAGATATCGATACGATACGCATCTTGCGCGAGATGGCCGAGCAAGGCCGTCTGAACAGCCGGCTCAACTAAGCGCAACTAAGCGCAACTAAGCTGACCCAAGCTGAACCCGACCGGCGCGGCTAGGGGCTGGCCGCGCGGCCCCAGATCAGTTCCATCCGCAGCGGCGCCGGCGAGGGATTAGCGGCCAGCACGTTGCGTATCGTGTGCAGCGTGCCCGTCTTGCGGCGCAAATAGACATCGAGCGGCGCGCCGCGCGGTCCGACCACGCTGTCGACATAGGGCGTGGTCGAGCTGAGTCCCTTGCGCGCGACGATGCCGATTTCGCCGTTGCTCAGCTGCACGCAAGTGCCGACCGGATAAATTCCCAGCTCACGTATCAGGCCGGCGCCCAGTTGGGCGTCCACCGTGACGCCGGCCTGTAGCAAAATTTCACGCAACGCCAGGTTGGGCCGCAGCGGCGCGCGGAAGACGCGGGCCGACACCTGGGCGCAATAACGGTCGGCCAGCGCGATCAGCTTGGCGCCCAGCGGAATGTCGGCGCCGCTCCGGCCGGCGGGATAGCCGCTGCCGTCGTCGTTTTCATGGTGCGCCAGCACGCAATCGAGGCTGTGCTCATCGTCGACGCCGGCCCGGCGCAGCAAGGCCACGCTGGCGTAGGGGTGCTGGCGGATATGGGCGCGGTCCGCGGCGGACAAGGGCAGGCGGCTGGCGTGCGAGCGTTCGTGCTGGTCGAACATGCCGACATTCATCGTCAACGCGGCCAGGCAGATGCTGCGCAACATGGCCGCCGGCACATCGAGACTGCGCGCGATCAGGTAAGCGACCACGGCCGTATCGACGCTGTGGCGCACCGCGTACGCCGCCGTCTGATTGTGCAAGATGCAGGCGATAGCGACATCGGCGTCCAACTCCGCCGCTTCGACCACCAATCTCACCACTTCATCCAATCGGCGCCGGGTGTCGCGGGTGGCGTTCGCGTTGGCGATGGCGCTCAGCAGTAATTGCAATTCCAGTTGCGCCGCATTGAGTTTGCGCAACACCGACGGCGGCTCCTTGCTGTCGGCCTCTATGCTGTCGTCCTGATAGATGCCGCGTTCGATCAAGGCGGCTATCTGCGACGGACTGGAAATCAGATAGCCCTTGCGCGCGAGCAGGCGGCCGTTATCGCCGTGCACATCCCATGGAATCAACATCCCCAGCCGCACGTCGGCCGGGGTGACCTTGCGTATTTCCACTGCCGTCTCCGTGATCGCCGCCCTTGCAACAGAGGCGATACAGAGTATGCCGACAGCGTATGCGTGCTAGATGTTTTTCATTAATAAATATTGCCCAATAGCACAGCATATCGCGTCCACGGCCATCTTGCCGGCGCGACGTGTAAGGAGTTGTATTTTTGCCGCATCCGGCCCAGCTCAGGTGCCGGGAGCGACGTTTTCGCAGGCGCTGACGGCGGCCGGCGGTTCTTGCGACAAATGGTGTTCCAGGTCGCGCAGCGCCGTGCGCACTCCCTCTTCCACCACCGGATGATAAAACGGCATTTGCAGCATGGCCGCGACCGTCAACCCGGCCTGGCAAGCCCAGGCCAGTAAATGGCTCAGATGTTCGGCGCGCGGGCCGGTCATCTCGGCGCCGAGGAAGCGGCCGGTGCCGAATTCGCCGTAGACGCGCAACATGCCGTGGTTTTGCAACATGACCCGGCTGCGGCCCTGGTTTTCAAACGACACCGCGCCGATGGCGAAGCGGCCACTGTGCGAAATGCACAACTCCTTGTAACTCGCGCCTAATGTCGCTATCTGCGGCTCGCTGAACGCGATCGCCAGCGGCGTGCGCCGCAAGCCCGGCTCCACGTCGGGATAGCGCGCGGCGTTGTCGCCGGCGATGCGGCCCTGGTCGGCCGCTTCCGGCAGCACGGGCCGCTCGTGGTCGGCGTCGCCGGCGATAAAGATGGCGCTGTCGCCGCACTGCATGGTGTGCTTGTTGTAGAGCGGAATACCGAAGCGATCCAGCGCCAGCCCCGTCTTTTCCAGCCCGATATGGTCGAGATTGGGCTTGCGGCCTATCGCCGACAGCAGATAACTGAAATATTCGGTGCGCTCATGGCCGTCTCCGTCGCGGCTGAGCACGGCCAGCTGCTCGCCCTCCTGCCGCACGGCGATCACCTGGGTCTGGAAGCGCAGATCGAGTTCCTGCGACAAGGCGCGGGCGGCGACGTCGCGCACCACGGGGTCGCTCAGCTGGGCGACGCTGCCGCCACGGGCGAAGATGGTCACACGCACGCCCAGCCGGTGCAGCGCCTGCCCCAGCTCCAGGCCGATGACGCCGCTGCCGGCCACGGCGACCGAGGCCGGCAAATCGGTCCAGTCGAACACGCCTTCGTTGGAAATAACGCGATCTCCGGCCTTTTTCCACTCTTCCGGCATGATCGGGGCCGAACCGCTCGCAATCACAATGCGCTCCACGTGGATCAGCGTATGCTCGTCCACCTGCAGCAGGCGCGCGCCGATAAACCGGGCATGGCCGACTATCTTGTCTTGCGCCGGTATGCTGTCGACGCCTTCGAGGACGAAGCCGACAAAGCGGTCACGCTCGCTGCGCACGCGCGCCATCACGGCCGCGCCGTCGACCCGCAGCGGTCCCGCGTGCACGCCGAAAGCGGGCGCCGCCGTGATGGCGTGGGCCGCCTCGGCCGCCGCGATCAACAATTTGCTGGGCATGCAGCCGACACGGGCGCAGGTGGTGCCGTACTGCCCGCTTTCGATCAGCACGGCGCGCTTGCCGCCCATGCGCGCGGCGCGGTAAGCCGTCAGGCCGGCGGTGCCGGCGCCGATCACGGCGACGTCGGTGTGTAAGGTCTGCATGTCACTCTCCATGGCGCCGCTGGCGGGCGCGGCAAATTATTTCCATCAGCGATACTACACCAACTGAATCGCGTTTTACTTTGAAGCAAAACCGCATTAGTATTGCTTATCTATTTTATTTTTTATAAGTTCAGCTTATGGCAAATCTCGACTATCGCGCCCTGATCGTGCTTGACGCGGTCGCCAGCCACGGCAGCTTCGAGAAAGCCGCGCTGGCCCTGGGCATCAGCCAGTCGGCCGTGTCGCAGCGGATCAAGGCGCTGGAAGACGCCAGCGGCCGCCTGCTGATCGTGCGCGGCCAGCCGGCCGTGCCGACCGGGCTGGGCCAGCGCCTGATTTCCCACCACCGTAGCGTGAAGCTGATGGAAGCGTCGCTCGACATCGACCTCGGCAGGCGCGTCAGCATGCCCGAGATCGCGCTGGCGGTCGACGCGGCCAGCCTGTCGACGTGGTTCCCGCACAGCCTGGCTCCGCTGCTGTCGCCGCCGCGCTGCCAGCTCGACGTGCGCGTCGCCGAGCAGGAAACGGCGCTGCAACTGTTGCGCCAGGGTAGCGTGTTCGGCTGCATCGCGGCGCAAGCGGCGTCTCAGCCGGGCGCCGCTGAACCAGGTATCGGCTCGGGCAACGGCCCGGCGATCACGCCGCTGGGCTTGATGCGCTATGTCTGCGTGGCGACGCCGAGGTTCGCCGGCCACTGGTTCGGCGACGGTTTCGGGGCCGAGGCGGTACAGCTGGCGCCGGCCGTGGTCAGCGACCGCGGCTTGATGGCGCGTTTCCTGGCCCACAGCCTGGACGTCCACGGCGCCTTCCCGCACCACACCATGCCGCTGTCGGCCGCTCTGAACCATTGCATAGACGCCAGCCTGGGCTACGGCCTGATGCCGCTGGCGCTGGCGGCGGACGCGCTGGCCAGCGACCGCCTGGTCGACCTGGCGCCCGGCCGCCACCTCGACGTGGCGCTGAACTGGCACGCCTGGAACCTCGATACGCCGTTCATGCGCGCCCTGTCCGAGCAGATCGTCACCACGGCGCGCCGCCATCTGCTGCAAACCTAGGCCAACGTCGCCTAAATATCGAGCGGGTCGACTTCCAGCGACCATTTGATGCGGCCTTTGATGGCGCGCAGCTCGGCCAGCCAGTATTTCAGGAACGCTTGCAGCGCCGGCCGCGACGCCGACTCCACCAGCAATTGCGCGCGGTCGACATTGTGCACGCGCGTCATGCTCATCGGAATCGGATCGTTGATCGTGATGCCGGGATGGGGCAGGCAATCGCGCGCCTGCTCCAAAAAGGCGATCGCCGTCGCCAGTTCCGGCGCCTCGGCCCGCAGCAGCGCCTGGAACAGATAGGGCGGCAACGCGGCCTGTTCGCGCTCTTCCAGCAAGGCCGTGGCGAAATGGTCGTAATCGTGGTTGACCACGGCGCCGTACAGCGGATGTTGCGGATAGCGGGTCTGGATCAACACCTCGCTGGCGCTGCCGCCCTCGGTCTGGGCGGCGCGGCCGGCGCGGCCGGCGACCTGCATCAGCTGCGCGAACAGGCGCTCGCTGGCGCGGTAATCCTGCGAAAACAGGGCGGTGTCGGGGTTCAAAATGCCGACCAGGGTCAGCTTTTTAAAATCGTGCCCCTTGGCCACCATCTGCGTGCCGATCAGAATGTCGACCTCGCCCCGGTGGACCGTGTCGAACGCTTCCTTGGCGCTGCCTTTTTTGCGCGTGGAGTCGGCATCGATGCGCAAGATGCGCGCTTCAGGAAACAACTGCTGCAAACCTTCTTCCACGCGCTGGGTGCCGCGCCCCAGCGGCTGGAGATCGACGTTGCCGCAGGTGGGGCAGTGGCGCGGAATGCGCATTTCCAGGCTGCAATGGTGGCAGCGCAGCCGGTGCTCGGGCTTGTGCAGCACCATGAACGAGGTGCAACGGTTGCAATTGCTGATCCAGCCGCACGATTCGCAGCAAATCACGGGCGCATAGCCGCGCCGGTTCAAAAACAGCAGCGACTGCTCGCCGCGATCCATGCGCTGCCGCAGTGCCGCGACCAGGTGCGACGTCAAGCCGTCTTTCGGCTTGTCGCGTTCCATGTCGAGCAGCTTGACTTGCGGCAGCACGGCGTTCTTGACGGCGCGCTCGCGCAATTCCAGCTTGCGGTAGCGTCCGGACTGGGCGTGGTGCCAGCTTTCCAGCGACGGTGTGGCCGAACCGAGCACGATCGGTATGCCCAGCTGCCAGGCGCGCCAGACGGCCAGGTCGCGCGCGGAATAGCGCAAGCCTTCCTGCTGCTTATAGGAGGGATCGTGTTCCTCGTCGATGACGATCAGCTTGAGCCGCGGCAGCGATGCCAGGATGGCCAGCCGCGTGCCCAGCACGATGCGGGCCCGGCCCTGATGGGCGGCCAGCCAGTGCAACATGCGCTCGCCCTCGGACAGGCTGCTGTGCAGGGTCGCCAGCATGACGCCGGGGAAACGGGCGCGGATATTGCCTTCCAGCTGGGGCGTCAGATTGATTTCCGGCACCAGGATCAGGATCTGGCCGCCCGGTTCGCGCTCCAGCACCTGGGCGCAGGCTTGCAGATACACCTCGGTCTTGCCGCTGCCGGTGACGCCGTACAGCAGCGTCGGGCTGTAGCCGGTGGCGCCGCCGATGGCGTCGGCCGCCTCTTGCTGGGCGTCGTTGAGCCTGGGCACGTTCAGCGGCGTGCCGTCGTGCTCGGCGGCGTTCTTGTCCAGCTTCTTCAGCGCCCGGTCCAGCGCCACCGTGGTCAGCACGCGCAGATTCTTGGGCAGGCCGGGCAGCGCGACCTCGCCCAGCGGACGCTGGTAATAATCGGCCGCGAAGCCGGCCAGCGCCAGCCATTGCGGGGACAGCGGCGCCAGCTGGCTGCGCACGGCCAGCGCATCCTTGAGCTTGGCCGGGTCGACGTCGGTCTGGTGGGCGATGCCGACGATCAGGCCGACCACTTCGCGCGCGCCGAACGGCAGCAGCGCCAGCTGGCCGACCAGCGGCTCCGCGCCGGCCTCGCAGGGCCAGCGATAATCGAAGATGGCGTTGAGCGGGGTGTCCAGCGCGACCTTCAAGATGCAGTGATGGGACGTGTCCGGCATGGCTGGATTCAGACGGTGAGATGTATTCACAATAAGTGTGGATAACTTTGTGGACAAGAGAAAATTAATGTAGGGAAACCGTAGGCTAGCAAGCTGGTATCGGCGTAAACCGGGGCGAAAATCAAAAATATTTCCATTTAAAATCAATGACTTGAAAAATGCTTACTAGGGAGGGGAAAAACCGGATTTTTATTGCGCCGCTGTGCATAACTGAGCCGTTCAGCCTGATTTTCCAGATGAATTTACGCATTTTTCTTATATCAGCCGCAGACTTATCCACTGAGCTGGCGCAAGCAATCTCCATCCAACGGCAGAGATATTCCAACGACCAAATTCTTCAACGCAACTGAGTTATCGGATGAAAATATCTGCTCGGAAATTTTGCATCGCAACATAATTCCACATTGAAACATCACATTATCGCCAAGTTGGCGCTAAGTGCCGGTTTACTAAGTACTTTTCTTTTTTTATCCACAGTTTATGTGGATAACTTTGTGGACAAGGAAAAAATAAGACGATTTAAGTACCGAAATAGTGTTTACCCCGCATCAAATGTTGCTAAAAACAGATTGAAATAAATCCTTAAAAATCAATGACTTAGGATTTTATGTAGAGTGACAAAAATAAGCCTGCCTAATATTTCCGCAGTTAAAATAATTGTGCATAAGTCGTTCTGGTTTGATACTTTGCGGGATGAAAAAAAGGCACGTTTCAGGCGAAACGTGCCCTTTGTTAGCAAACTACATCAGGCGGCGCGCTGGGCCCGGCTATGAGCGTGTACCGCCTCCACCATCGCGGCGACATGCTCCGGCGGCGTGAACTGCGAAATGCCGTGGCCCAGGTTGAACACGTGGCCGTGACCGGCCGCCGGCGCGCCGTAGGCGTCCAGCACCTTGGCGACCTCGGCGCGGATCTGGTCCGGGCTGGCGAACAGGATGGCCGGGTCCAGATTGCCTTGCAGGCCGACCCGATGGCCCACCAGCGCGCGCGCCCGCGTCAGGTTGACGGTCCAGTCGAGGCCGACGGCGTCGGCGCCGATCGCGGCGATCTGCTCGAGCCACTGGCCGCCACCCTTGGTGAAGACGATGGCGGGGATGCGCACGCCGTCTTTCTCGCGCTTCAGTTGAGACAGCACCTGCTCCATATAGTTCAGCGAAAACTGCTGGTAAGCGCCGTCGGCCAGCGCCCCGCCCCAGGAATCGAAGATCATCACCGCTTGCGCGCCGGCGTCGATCTGCGCGTTCAGGTACTCGGCCACGGCCCTGGCGTTGAGCGCCAGGATGTGGTGCATCAAGTCCGGGCGGCCGTACAACATTTTTTTAATCGTGTGGAACTCGCGCGAGCCCTGGCCCTCGACCATGTAACAGGCCAGCGTCCACGGGCTGCCGGAAAAGCCGATCAGCGGCACGCGGCCGTTGAGCTCGCTGCGGATCTGGGTCACGGCCTTGAACACATAGTCGAGCGAGCCCGGCTCCGGCAGGCGCAGCGCCAGCACATCCTGCTCGGTCTTCAGGGGCCGCTGGAACTTCGGTCCCTCGCCCTCGACGAAATACAGGCCCAGGCCCATGGCGTCGGGCACCGTCAGGATGTCGGAGAACAGGATGGCGGCGTCGAGCGGAAAGCGCGCCAGCGGCTGCAACGTCACTTCGGTGGCGTAGTCGGCGTTGGTCGCCAGGCCCATGAAGGAGCCGGCCCTGGCGCGCGTGTCGCGGTATTCCGGCAGATAGCGCCCCGCCTGGCGCATCAGCCACACCGGCGTGTAGTCGGTGGGCTGGCGCAGCAGCGCGCGCAAGAAAGTGTCATTCTGGAGCGGAGCGAATTGGGGCATGGGCGGCGATCGGAAGCGGCGGGAAAGGCGCTATTATCGCATCCAATGTATTTCTAATCCGCAGCGAGGACGCCACTTTGATCGCGTCATAGGGAAATTCAACGCCGCCGCCGGCAGCGCGACGCATCAGGCCCGCAGCGATCAACGCATCCACGTCGCCACGCACCTTCCGCACATCGCGCGCCACCCGACGCGCCACCTTGCGCACAGACATGGGACCGGCTCCGCATAAAGCGTCGATCAACTGCCAGCGGTCGGAGGTCAGCACCTGCTGCAATAATTCCAGAGTGACAAAGCTGTGCCGTGTGCCACTGCGCACCAAGCCGTCGTTCCAAGCTTGCAAAACTTCCTCCGCGGCATCGGCGAGCGAACAGACATCAATCGTCAGCGTGTTCATTATTCCACCTCACAATATCAGCCAGGAACGCCGCCATCAGCCGTTCGGGGTTGCTGAAAACATAGCTGCTTTGCTGCCCATCATAATGACGATGATCGCCTTTGCCGGCCTCGTTATCGTAGCGAAGCACGCAGACGCCATGAACGACATAGGCGAACCGGTATTTGTAGCGATGAGAACAAGCCGTCATCGGCCGGGGCAGATACCAGAGCACAAATTCCGCAAACGCGCCCGACGAATGGTCGACCGAGTTTTAATGAGCTTGGTGGCCTTCATGCGGCCGATAATGCGTATACCACTATAGGCCGTCAACGCGGTTCGACAAGCCGACGCAGGTTTCGCTGGATGATTGGGTGCGCTTTCACTATCATGCGAGACCGGGCCGCAATTCGCCCTGACGACCCATCACGGAGCCACCATGACATCTGCCGCCCGCCCCCTCACCGCACCCTACGGCGCCTGGCCGTCGGCCATCAGCGCCGCCCAGGTGGCGGCCGGCGCCACGCCGTTGACCCAGCTGGCCCTGGGCGGCGCCGACAGCGGCGACATCTACTGGCTGGCCGGGCGCGCCGCCGAAGCGGGCCGCAACACGCTGCTGCGCCGGCGCGGCGCCCGCGACGACGAGCTGACCGCCGCGCCCTTCAACGTCCGCACCCGCGTCCACGAATACGGCGGCGGCGCCTACGCGGTCGATGGCGACACCGTCTACTTCTCGCACTTCGCCGACAACCGCTTATATAGCATCGGCGTGGACGACGGCGCCGGGCCGGTGGCGCTGACGCGCGCGGGCCGCCAGCGCCACGCCGATTTCGTCGTCGACCGGCCGCGCCGGCGCCTCATCAGCGTGCGCGAGCTGCACGCCGAGGACGCGCACGCGCAACCGGTCAACACGCTGTGCGCCATCGCCGCCGACGGCAGCGAAACGGTGCTGGCGTCGGGCGCCGACTTTTACGCCGCGCCGCGCGTGTCGCCGGACGGCCGCGCGCTGGCCTGGCTCAGCTGGGACCATCCGCGCATGCCGTGGCAGGGCACCGAATTGTGGCTGGCCGACTTCAACGCCGACGGCACGCTGGCCGCGCCGCGCCGCATCGCCGGCGGCGCCGAGGAAGCGATCTGCCAGCCCGAGTGGTCGCCCGACGGCAGGCTGCACTTCGTCTCCGACCGCAGCGGCTGGTGGAATCTGTACCGCTACTGCGAAGCGCAGGACGGCCAGCCCCGCATCGAAGGCCTGTGCCCGATGGCGGCCGAATTCGGCGCGCCGCACTGGAGCTTCGGCGGTTCCATGTACGGCTTCCGTTCGGCCGATGAAATCATCTGCACCTATATCGACCATGGCGTGAGCCGACTGGCGCGCCTGCGGGTCGGCAGCGGCAAGCTCGAAGCGATCGCCAATCCCTACCAGGAAATCCGCGAACTGCGCGTCGGCCCCGGCTTCGTCGTGCTGCTCGGCGGCGGCCCCACCATCGCGCTGGAACTGGCGCGCATCGACTTCACCGGCACCGACGTCGAAGTGCTGGCGCAATCCATCGCCGACCTGCCGGACCCGCGCGAACTGTCCATCCCCGCCAGCATCAGCTACGCCAGCGCCGGCGGCCGCACGGCGCACGCCTTCTTCTACCCGCCGGCCAGCAAGGACGTGCAAGCGCCGGCCGGCACCAAGCCGCCGGTGATCGTCATCAGCCACGGCGGCCCGACCGGCATGACCGTCAACACGCTGAAACTGGCGACGCAGTTCTGGACCAGCCGCGGCTTCGGCGTGCTCGATGTGAACTACGGCGGCAGCAGCGGCTTTGGCCGCGCCTACCGCGACGCGCTCAAGGGCCAGTGGGGCATCGTCGACGTCGAAGACTGCATCGCCGGCGCGCGCGCGCTGGTCGAGCGCGGGCTGGCCGACGGCGCGCGCCTGATTATCCGCGGCGGCAGCGCCGGCGGCCTGACCACCCTGTGCGCCCTGACCTTCCACGATGTGTTCCAGCTCGGCGCCAGCTATTACGGCGTGTCCGACCTGAAGGGACTCGATCAGGATTCGCACAAATTCGAATCGCACTACAATGCCTACCTGATCGCGCCGCAGCCCGAAGCGGAGGCGCTGTACCAGGCCCGCTCGCCGATCAACCACACCGGCCGTCTGGCGCGCCCGATGATTTTCTTCCAGGGCCTGGACGACAAGGTGGTGCCGCCGCAGCAATCGCAAACCATGGTCGACGCGCTCAAGGCCGGCGGCGTGCCGGTGGCCTATCTGCCGCTCGAGGGCGAAGGCCACGGCTTCCGCAAGGCCGAGAACATCGTGCGCACGCTGGAGGCGGAGCTGTATTTTTATCAGCGCATCTTCGGCCTGCACGCGACCGACGCGCCGGCGCCCATACACATACACAATCTGGACTGATCCCGCATGACCGACCCGCAACTGCTTGAAGAATTTGACGCGCTTGAGTTCAATGAAAAAATGATCCTGGCGCTGCTCGCGCTGATCGGCGAACCGACAGGCCGCGCGGCCATCCTCGATCAGGTGCGCAAGGCCGGCATCAACAATGACAAGAACGCGCGCTACACCGTCGAAAGCCTGGACGACACGCTGCGCAAACTCGACAGGCTGGCCTTCATCAGCACCATCACGGGACGCGGCTTGATCTGCAACGCCAGGCTGCGCTGGCCGGCGATCGGCGCGGCCATCGACGAGAATATGCTCGACGACCTGGCCGAGGCGCACGACTTCGTGATGCCGATGCGGCAGACCTGGAACACGCTCGAACCGCGCAGCTACCGCGCCGGCGTGGCGCGCCTGCGCATGGCGCTGTTGCGCGGCCTGGCGCGCAAATTCGTCGAGCCGCTGCTGCAATTTTGCGTCGCCAGTTACGAGGCGGCGCAGCTGCATCCGCTGATCGAGATTTTCGGCCGGCCGTTCGAGCCGGCGATGATACGGCGCGTCCACCGCGACTTGCAGGACGAGGTGCTGGCGCGCCTGCTGGTCAACGCGCAGCGCGAGCCGGCCACCGCCTCCGAGCTGCGCGACTTCTGCGTGGCGTTTTACGAACAGTGCATGGCCGGCGACGGCTACGTCGGCACCGAGCTGCATCTGGCGCTGACGGAACACGCCATCCTGTGCGGCCGCCTCGACGACGCGGCGCGCTACGTGGCGGCGGTGGCCGGTCCGCTGCGCCAGTACCACGACGCCAGCATCGCCATGCTGCGCGGCGACCAGGACGGCGCCCTCGCCGGTTTCGAGGCGGCGCTGAAAGCGCTGCGGCGCGAGTCCGGCAAGCGCAAGCAGCTGTTCGAGGGCATCGGCGGCCACCTGTACATCCTGGCCCTGCTGCGCGGCGGCGACGCCAAACATATCAAGTCGGCCGAGGCCTATCTCGATAGCGCGCTGCGGGCGCCGCACAACCACGACACCGCCGTCTACCAGCAACTGGGCCTGTTGCGCCAGATCCGCGCCGGCACCTTGCAGGCCGACGTGGTCCCCGGCCGCGCGTGGGAAGCGCCGCTGCAGGCGCAGATGTTCCAGGCGCTGATGTACTACTGGCTGTCGCTGCCGCAGCTGGCCGAGCGCCAGGCGGAATTGCGGGAACTGGTGCAGCACACCGAACAAGCCGGCTTGCTGCTGATCGCGGCGCAGGCGGCGGCGCTGCTCGGTCACCAGGGCGACACCGGCCAGCAGGCCTATGCCGCCGCCCAGCGCGCACGTTTGGGCTTTGCCGACATGACGCTGTGGTTCGAGCGCCAGGAAGCGTGGCAGCGCCAGCTCGCCGCGCTGATTAATTTGCAGCAGCCGGCGGCGGCGGGCGATGCCGGCGCCGGCGCATCCCGGCTGGCGTGGCTGCTCAACTACCACGCCGACTATGGCTTGAACAGCGTCGAGCCGCGCGAACAGAAACGCGACGCGCGCGGCGCCTGGAGCAAGGGCCGCGCGGTCGGCCTGAAGCGGCTGCGCTTCGAGTCGGAGCAGATCGATTACCTGACGCCGCAGGACCTGCGCGCGGCCGAGGCGATCAGCGTGGCCCACCGCAATTACCATTCGTCCGGCCTGGCCTATGAAATCGATCCCGAACGGGCGGCGGCGGCGCTGGTCGGCCACCCGCTGCTGTTCTGGACCGATGCGCCGGACACCCGGGTCGAGCTGGTGGCCGGCGAGCCGGAACTGCTGATCCGCAAACACGGCGGCAAGCTGCATCTGAGTTTGCAGCCGGCCATCCCGGACGACAGCTCCACCGTCATCGTCAGCAAAGAGACGCCGACGCGGCTGCGCGTCATCAGCATCCTCGACGAGCACCGCCGCATCGCGGCCATCGTCGGCGCGGGGCTGGTGGTGCCGGCCCACGCCGAGAAGCAGGTGTTGCAGGCGATAGGTTCGATCTCCGCGCTGGTGACGGTGCAGTCGGACATCGGCGGCGCCGCGGCCGACATCGAGCAGGTCGACGCCGACCCGCGCCTGCACGTGCACCTGCTGCCCTACCAGCACGGCCTGAAGATGCAGCTGCTGGTGCGGCCGCTGGCGAGCGGCGCCTACTACCCGCCCGGCAGCGGCGCCGACACGCTGATCGCCGACGTCGCCGGCAAGCCGGTGCAGGCGCGCCGCGATTTGAACGCCGAGCGCGAAGCCGAGCGCCAGCTGGTCGCCCGCTGCCCCATCCTGGAAAGCGCGGAGCAGGACCATGGCGAATGGCTGCTGGGCCAACCGGCGCTGTGCTTGCAGCTGCTGGTCGAATTGCAGGAACTCGACGCCGGCGCCATCGTGCTGGCGTGGCCGGAGGGCGAGAGCTTCCGCGTCACGCCGCGCGTCGAGAGCAAGCAGCTGCGCCTGAATATCCGCAGCGAGAAGGACTGGTTCGCGGCCAGCGGCGAATTGCAGATCGATGAAGACAAGGTACTGGACCTGCGCACGCTGCTGGACCTGATGCAGAACAGCCAGGGCCGGTTCGTGGAACTGGGCGAGAACCGCTATCTGGCGCTGACCGAGGAACTGCACCGCCGCCTGTCGGAGTTGGCGGCCTACGGCGAGCGCGATGCCAAGGGCGTGCGCATCCACCCGCTGGCGGCGTTCGCGCTGGAAGACCTGGCCGGCGACGCCGGTGGCCTCAAGGCCGACAAGCTGTGGAAGGAGCATCTGGCGCGGATGGCGGCCAAGGCCGATTTCGTGCCGCGGCTGCCCGGCACTTTGCAGGCCGAGTTGCGCGACTATCAGCTCGACGGCTTCGAGTGGCTGGCGCGCCTGGCCCACTGGGGCGTGGGCGCCTGCCTGGCCGACGATATGGGCCTGGGCAAAACCCTGCAGGCGCTGGCGCTGATGTTGTCGCGCGCGCCGCAGGGGCCGACGCTGGTGATCGCGCCGACGTCGGTGTGCATGAACTGGATCAGCGAGGCGGCGCGCTTCGCGCCGACCTTGAACGTCAAGCTGTTCGGCGCGGGCGACCGCAACGAGACCTTGTCCACGCTGGCGCCCTTCGATCTGGTGGTGTGCAGCTACGGCCTGCTGCAACTGGAAGCGAAACTGTTTTCAGAAGTGAAGTGGACCACCATCGTGCTCGATGAGGCGCAGGCGATCAAGAACGGCGCCACCAAACGCTCGCAGGCGGTGATGGCCTTGCAGGGCGGCTTCAGGATGGTGGCCACCGGCACGCCGCTGGAAAATCATCTGGGCGAGTTGTGGAACCTGTTCCGCTTTATTAATCCGGGCTTGCTCGGCACCCTGGACCAGTTCAACCTGCGCTTCGCGGGGCCGATCGAAAAGGCCCAGGATCACCGCGCCACGGTGGGCGCGCGCAACCGCCTGCGGCGTTTGATCCAGCCCTTCATTTTGCGGCGGACCAAATCGCAGGTGCTGTCGGAACTGCCGCCGCGCACCGAGATCACGCTCGAAGTCGACCTGTCGAAAGAGGAGACGGCGCTGTACGAGTCGCTGCGCCGCGCGGCGCTGGAAAACCTGGCCAGCGTCGAGGGACCGGCCGAGAAAAAGTCGATCCAGATCCTGGCCGAGATCATGAAGCTGCGGCGCGCCTGCTGCCACCCGCAGCTGGTGGCGCCGGAGCTGGGCCTGGCCAGCAGCAAGCTGGCGGCGTTCGCGCATTTGCTCGAAGGGCTGCTGGAGAACAAACACAAGGTGCTGGTGTTCAGCCAGTTCGTCGACCATTTGAAACTGATCCGCGCCCACCTCGACGCGCAGGGCGTGAGCTATCAATATCTCGACGGCGCGACGACGATGATGGACCGTAAAAAACGCGTCGACGCCTTCCAGGCCGGCGAGGGCGAGGTGTTCTTGATTAGCCTGAAGGCGGGCGGCATGGGCATCAACCTGACGGCGGCCGATTACGTGATCCACATGGACCCGTGGTGGAATCCGGCGGTCGAGGACCAGGCTTCGGACCGCGCCCACCGCATGGGGCAGCTGCGCCCGGTGACCATTTACCGGCTGGTGGCGCGCCACACCATCGAGCAGGGCATCGTCGACCTGCACCAGCACAAGCGCGACCTGGCCGACAGCCTGCTCGAAGGCAGCGACCTGGCGGCGCGCATGTCGGCCGGCGACATGCTTGATATGCTGCAGGAAGGCTTGAAAAAATAGCGGGCCGCGGCGCGCGCCCGCGGCGCAAAAAAACCGCCGTCGCGCTGCATTTCAGGTAACCTTATATTTCGATCAAGGAGTCGCGCTCATGGAACAAGATGTCGCCAGCAATATCGGAACGCACGGCACGCCGCTGGGCGGCAAGGCGTGGACCGCCTACCTCGGGCCGGTGCTGCTGGCCGCCATCCTGTTCGGCGCGGTGCTGCCGCTGGCGTTCCGCTGGTCGGAATGGGCCGCCGCCGGCGTGATGGTGTTCACGGTGCTGGTGGTGGGCTACCGCATCCTGCTGGTGCGCAGCTACCAGCTGTATTACGACGACATCGGCGTGTGGATGTATCGCGGCATCCTGCCGTGGTCCAAGGGCCTGGTCGGCGTCAAATGGCGCGACATGGACGAGGCCACGTTCGCGCCCTCGTTCTGGAGCTGGCTGCTGCGTTCGTACACGATACGGGTCGGCCACCGCTTCACCAAGTCCAGCGAAATCGTCATGACGCAAATGGCCGGCGGCAAGAACGCCGTCACCGTCCTCAACACCCAGCTGCAAAATCTGATCCGCGCCAACCAGCTGGTCTAGGCGCCGCGCCAGAGTGTAACTTCTGCTCTCAAGCCAGCCGATTGATGATAATCTCCCACGCTTCGACGTGGCGCGCCCGCCTGACATTGCGATCCTGCGCGCCCCGCCCTTACCTTCGAGGCTGAACACGATGATTAAAACAAGCATGGCGCTGGCGGTGATGCTGGCCGTTTGCGCCGCCGCCCCGGCCACGGCCGCCACCCATCACAAGCACGGCAAGGCCGCCGCCCACGCCGCACACGCGACCGGCGCGCACGGCAAAACCACATCCCACGGCGCGACGCACACGGCCGCGCACGGCAAAACCAGACACGCCACGCATGGCGGCAAGGGCGCCGCGCACGCGGCCGTGCCGGTCGCCGCCGCGGTCGCCACACCGCACCCGAAAGCGGTGGCGGCGCCGGTTCGGCGCCAGGACAAGTCCTTCGACGTGCTGAGCAACCAGTTCCTCAGCGCGCTGTGGCGCGAAGATCCGGAGTCGGCGATCGAGGTCGGCAAGTACGACACGGCCGCCAACCTGACCATCCCGAACCAGGCCCATCAAATCGAGCAGCTGGCCTTCATCGACGACTGGCTGGCCCGCTTCGGCAAGGTCGACGCGCGCCAGCTGTCGGCCAAGCAGCGCACCGACCTGGCGCTGCTGGTCAACAAGCTCAAGTCGGACCGCTTCGACGCGACCACGCTGCGCGAGTTCGAGTGGAATCCGGCCAGCTACAACATCGCCGAATCGATAGACCTGATCCTCAACACCGAGTACGCCGCCAAGCCGCAGCGCCTGCGCACGCTGCTCAAGCGCATCGCTGGCGTGCCGGCCTATTACGAGGCGGCGCGCAACAACATCGTCAAGCCGACGCGCGAGCACACCCAGCTGGCGATCACGCAGGCGCCCGGCGTGCAATCGATCTTGACCGAGCTCGACAAACAAGCCCAGGCCTCCATCCTCAATCCGGCCGAGAAGCAGCTGTTCACCCAGCGCATCAACGCGGCGCTGACGGCCGTCGACGGCTATGTGGCGTGGTTGAGCGAGCTGGACAAGACGATGGCGCAGGAAGGCGGCGGCCGCTCCTTCCGCATCGGCAAGGAGTTGTATGAGCAGAAATTCGCCTACGATATCCAGTCCGCCAGCACGGCCGAGCAGACGTATCAAAAGGCGCTGGCCGCGCGCGAGGACTTGTTGCAGCACATGGAACAGCTGTCGGACGAGCTGTGGCCGAAAGTCATGGGCGACGCCGCCAAGCCGGCCGACCGCACCGCCAAGATCGGCCTGGTGATCGACAAGCTGTCGGCCAACCATGTGGCGCGCGAGGATTTCGTCAACGAGATCCGGCGCGAGATTCCGGCCTTGCAGGATTGGGTCATCAGCC
Source organism: Rugamonas sp. (assembly GCF_025354735.1). GTDB lineage: Bacteria > Pseudomonadota > Gammaproteobacteria > Burkholderiales > Burkholderiaceae_D > Rugamonas. The sequence goes on along the minus strand of NZ_JANXMI010000126.1, from coordinate 966 downwards.
ACAACCTGCTGACGATGGACCCGAAGAAGCAGCTGGAAGTGCGGGCCACGCCGGCCTATCAGGCCGGCGTGGCCGGCGCCAGCGTCAACGCGCCGGGACCGTATCGTCCGCAGGACAAGACCTGGTACAACGTCACGCCGCTCGACAACGAGACGCCGGAACAGGCCCAGAGCAGCCTGCGCGAATACAACCACTGGATCTTGCAGATCCTGAATATCCACGAGGCGATTCCGGGGCATTACGCGCAGCTGGTCTACGCGAACCGTTCGCCGTCGCTGGTCAAGTCGCTGTTCGGCAATGGCGCGATGGTCGAGGGCTGGGCCGTGTATGGCGAGCGCATGATGCTCGACGCCGGCTACGGCGACAACGCGCCCGAGATGGCGCTGATGTACGCGAAATGGCATCTGCGCGTGATCAGCAACACCATCCTCGACTACGGCGTGCACGTGCTCGGCATGCAGGAGGCCGAGGCGATGGACCTGCTCGAACGCCAGGCCTTCCAGACCCACACGGAGGCGGCCGAGAAGTGGCAGCGCGTGCAACTGAGTTCGGTGCAGCTGACTAGTTATTTCAGCGGCTACACCGAGATCATGGAGTTGCGCGAGCAGCGCAAGCAACAGCTGGGCGCCAAGTTCGTGCTCAAGGACTTCAACGAGCAGTTCCTCAGCTACGGCAACGCGCCGGTGCGCATGATCAAGGATTTGATGCATTGAGTTGCGTGACAGGGGACGGATCCGCAGGTCTGTCCCCGGCTTGCGGCCCGCGATTGCGCCGCGTCAAGCGCTGTGGCTGAGCAAGGTCCTACGATAGCCGAGGTGCCATTTGGCCCGCCTGTCGTGCTACCTGCAAAGGACCGCCCTCCCATGAAAACCCCTTCACTCGCGCTGTTGTGCGCCGTCGCACTGCCGATTTTGCTGGGCGGCTGCGAAAGCATGCCCGTCAATGTCGGCGACAAGAGCGCCAAGA
>NZ_JANXMI010000093.1 GCF_025354735.1 Rugamonas sp. | reverse complement strand
CGGCGCGCCTGCTGCGCGACGCCGCCGCCCGCGCCGACATGGGCCGGCAGGCGCTGGCCTTCGCCAACCAGCACCGCGGCGCCACCCGGCGCACGCTGGCGCTGCTGCCTCCTCTGCTCCATCGTTGACATCGGCCAAACCGCGCCATGATCCCCTGGTCGTGAAACGCGGTTTAATGGACGGCTCTGGAATCACGAGAGCCGGCCATGAACGATCCGATGCCATCGGTGTATATTGAAACCTCCGTCATCAGCTACCTTTGCGCGCGCGACAGCCGCGTTGCCGATCTTTTGGCGGATCAGGAGGCAACGCGCCTTTGGTGGGAAAAAAGGAATTTTTTCTGCTGTTTCGTGTCTAATGTAGTAATCGATGAATGTGGTGCGGGCCATCCCCTCGCTGCAAAAAAACGGATCGCCGCCATGCACGACTTGCCTGTATTGATGATTGATGAGCGAGTTAGAAAATTGGCGGACCTTCTGCTGAATAAGAATATCGTTCCGGCCAAGGCGCGCCTAGATGCGCTGCATATCGCCATCGCAACCATCCACCATATGAATTTTCTGCTGACCTGGAATTGTCGGCACATGGCAAATGGTTGTTAAGGTTGATGGGGGAAGGAAAATGGAAAATGAGATCTTGACCGAGCTTTGGCGTATCAAAGATAAATTATCAGCTAGAGCAAATCGTGTTCCAAAAACCGAAGCTGAATTGATCGAGTTGAAGCGATTTGAAATGGATCTGCGAAAGACTCCATATGTTTTCGTTCCCGACGCTACCCACCACGCGTTTGAAATTCAAAATTTGCGTAGGGATCGTGCGTTGGCGATCGCCTATCTCAAAACCGCCGTCGAAGGGATCGACGACACAGACGCCCGTGTGAGCGCTTTACTGATGTTTTCTACGGTGGCCGAAGCCTACCAAGACTTGACCGTGTTGGCGGTCGATGCGGGTGTTGCTCTGAACCCGGTTTATCAAATGCTGGCCGGGCAAACCCTCCCCAGTTTCCGTGAGAAAGCCGAATACCTGGCGTGGTTCGATCGGCGGCTGGAAGAATTCAACAGTCGCCCAAGCACTTCGGCAGCTTAGCCAAACAACACCGGCAGCTCCTGCGCGCGTTTGCGCAGCAGCTGCTTGGCCTCTTCGTATTCCGGATAAATCAAGCCCACCGTATCCCAGAAGCGCGCGCTGTGGTTCATCTCCAGCAGATGCGACAGCTCGTGCGCGACCACGTAGTCGATCAGCGGCAGCGAAAAATGGATCAGCTTCCAGTTCAGCCGGATCTTGCGCTCGACCGTGCAGGAACCCCAACGCGTGCCGGCCGACGTCAGCGCGAACGAGGCGTAGCGCACGCCCAGCCGCGCCGCATACAGATCGAGCCGCTGCTCGAACAGCAGCTTGGCTTCCTGTTGCAGCCAGGCCTTCACGCGCTCCTTCAGCAGCAATTCCGTGGCGCCCGGCACCAGCACCATCGCCAGCTCGCGCGTGGCCGGATTGTAGCTGCTGCGGTTGCGGCCCCCGACCAGCAGGCGCAAGGTGATGTCGCCGCCGAGATAGGGCAGTTGCGCGCCGTCGGTCCACTCGACCGGCGGCTTTTCCAGCCGCGCCGCGCGGCGTTCGCGCCGTTCGTGCAGTTTGCTCAGTATCCACTGCTGCTTGGTGCGGATCGCGTTGTCGATTTCGATGATGCTGATGCGCTTGGGCGCCGTCACGCGCAGGCCGTCGTCGTCGATCATGAAGCCGATCGAGCGCCGCGTCGAGCGCCGCAAGGAGTATTCGAGGACGAACTGGCCGACCAGCAGCTGGCGCTTGGGCGCGGCGTCCGACGGCGGCGCGATGGGTGGCTGCGGCCGGGTCGGAATGGCGAAAGGCGACGCCGGCGCGATAGTGACAGCGCCGCCGGATGTGGGGGCGGGCGGCGGCATTGGCGCGGCGCCGCGTGGCGCCGGATCGGCGCTGCGCAACAGGTTCGCGGAGGGCGCGCAGTATGGCGGTGCCGGCGGCGGCGCGCCCGGCGCCGCCGCGCTGTCTTGCCCGAACAGGTCGAGTTGCCGGCGTGGGTCCTGGGCCGGCGCCGCCGTCGGCGGCGCCGGTTTGATGACAGTGGCCAGGTCGTCTAACCAGCGCTGTAGGCGTGGGGCGAAATGACGTGCATTTCTGATTCTATCCAATTTTCCACCTGTTGCATCATGCTGTCCGGCGTCTGTCCTTCGGGCGATATCGGCTTGCCGATCGAGACCGTAATCAGGCCGGGGCGTTTGATAAACGAATTCTTGGGCCAGCATTCGCCGGAGTTGTGCGCGATCGGCACCACCACCGCGCCGGTATCGATCGCCAGGCGCGTGCCGCCGCTTTTGTACTTGCCCTTTTGGCCGACGGGGATGCGCGTCCCTTCCGGGAACATGATAATCCATTGGCCGTCCGCCAGGCGCCGTTTGCCGTGGCGGACCACGTGTTTAAAGGCGTGCTTGCCCTGCTTGCGGTCGATCGGGATCATGCGCAGCAGCGCCATCGCCCAGCCGAAAAACGGAATGTACAAAATCTCTTTTTTGAAGACGAAGACCAGCGGGCGCGGCATGTTCGGCAGCAGGAAAATCGTCTCCCACGCCGACTGGTGCTTCGACAGCACGATGGCCGGCGCGTCCGGGAAATTCTCGGCGCCCTTGATTTCGTAACGGATGCCGCAGATGACCTTCAGGCACCAGATCATGAACACGTTCCAGCGCGCGGTCACGTAGAAGCGTTTGTTATACGGCAGCGGCGCGACGAGAAAGCAGACGCAGGCCCAGACGATGGTGGAGACGACCATGATGGCCGTGAACAGCAGGGAACGCAGGAATAAAAATGAGTGACGCAATGCGGTCTCCGGTACGAATTCGGTTATTGATTTCAGTGATTACGTCACGACGTGCAGCGCCGGCGGCACCGTCGTTTTGAGCAGGTGGCCGACCATCGCGGCCAGGTCGGCGAAGACCATGGTCCCTGGCGGCAGGCCGCCGGTGGCCTGGGTCTTGACGCCTTTTCCGGTCAGGACCAAGTACGGCACGCAGCCGCTGACGAAACCGGCCTGCAGGTCGCGCAGCGAGTCGCCGACGGTCGGCACGCCTTTCAGCGTGACGTTGTAACGCTGTGCGATTTCGGCGAACATGCCCGGCTTGGGTTTGCGGCAGTCGCAGTTGTCGACCGCCGCGTGCGGACAGAAGAACACCGCGTCGATGGTGGCGCCGGCCTGCTGCGCCAGCCCGTGCATCTTCTGGTGGATGGCGTTGAGGATGGTCATGTCGAAGAATTCGCGCGCGATGCCCGACTGGTTGGACGCGATCACCACGCGGTAGCCGGCCTGGTTCAGGCGCGCGATCGCTTCCAGCGAGCCGGGGACCGGCAGCCACTCGGCGGGCGACTTGATGAAGTCCGGCGAATCATGATTGATGACGCCGTCGCGGTCGAGAATAATCAGCTTCATGGCCGGCGCACCCATTTACGCCGCCAGCTTGGAAATGTCGGCCACGCGATTCATCATCCCGTGCAGCGACGACAGCAGCGCCAGGCGGTTGTTGCGCAGCGCGACATCGTCGGCCATCACCATCACGTCGTTGAAGAAGGCGTCGACGTCGTCGCGCAACTGCGCCAGCGTTTTGAGCGTGCCGGCGAAGTCGCCGCGTGCGAAGGCCGCTTCCACCTCCGGCTGCACGCGGGCGACGGCGGCGGCCAGATTTTTTTCGGCCGTGTCCTGCAGCAGCGCCGGATTGACGCCGGCGTTGCCGCTGGCGCTAAGCGCTTCCTCGTTCTTTTTCAGGATATTGGTGATGCGCTTGTTGGCGGCGGCCAGCGAGGCGCTTTCCGGCAGCGCGGCGAAGGCCTGCACCGCCTCCAGGCGCTGCACGATGTCGTCCAGGCGGTCGGGGTTTTGCGACAGCACGGCCTCGATGTCGTTCGGCGAGAAGCCGCGCTCGCGCAGGATGCCGCGCAAACGGTCCATCATGAAGACGGCGACGTCGGCCGACGGATCCTTAAACCCGGGCAGGAACTTGAACTGTTCGGCGGCGGCCGACAGCAGCTCGCCGATCGACAGCGTCAAACGTTTTTCCAGCAGCATGCGCAGCACGCCGAGCGCGTGGCGGCGCAGCGCGAACGGATCCTTGTCGCCGGTCGGCGCCAGGCCGATGGCCCAGATGCCGACCAGCGTTTCGAGCTTGTCGGCCAGCGCCACGGCGGTGCCGGTGCCGGTGGTCGGCAGAGTGTCGCCGGCGAAGCGCGGCTGGTAGTGCTCGGACATGGCCAGCGCGACGTCGGCGTGCTCGCCGTCGTTGCGCGCGTAATAGGCGCCCATGATGCCTTGCAGCTCGGGGAATTCGCCGACCATGTCGGTCACCAGGTCGGCCTTGGCCAGCCGGGCCGCGCGGATCGCCAGCGACGCATCGCTGTCGATTTTGCCGGCGATGAAACCGGCCAGCGCCGCCACGCGTTCGCCGCGCGCGGCCTGCGTACCGAGCTTGTTGTGATAGACGATTTTGTCGAGCAGCGGCAAACGCGATTCCAGCGTCTTCTTCTTGTCCTGCTCGAAGAAGAACTTGGCGTCGGACAGGCGCGGACGCACCACCCGCTCGTTGCCGCCGATGATGGCGGCCGGCGTGTCGGTGGCGATGTTGGAGACGATCAGGAAGCGCGAACGCAGCTTGCCCTCGGTGTCGGTCAGCGCGAAGTATTTTTGATTGGTCTGCATCGTCAGGATCAGGCATTCCTGCGGCACGGCCAGGAACTCCTCCTCGAAATTGCACTCGTAGACCACCGGCCATTCGACCAGCGCGCTCACTTCGTCGAGCAGCGCTTCCGGCATCAGCACCAGGTCGGCGCCGGCGGCGGCCAGCAGCTCGGCGCGGATTTTTTCCTTGCGCGCGTCGACGCCGGCGATGACTTTTCCTTCGGCGGCCAGCACGGCGGCGTAGTCGTCGGCGTGCTTGATGACGATCGCCTCGCCCGACGTCAGGAAGCGGTGACCGAGGCTGCTACGGCCCGCGTTCAGGCCCAGCAAGGTCAGGGGCACGATGTTGATGCCGTGCAGGGCGATCAGGCTGTGGGCCGGACGCACGAATTGCACGGTGGCGCCGTCGGGCCGCTGATAGCTCATCAACTTTGGAATCGGCAGCTTGGCGGCCGATTCTTCCAGCGCCGCCTGCAGGCCGGCGGCCAGCGCGATGCCCGGCGCGCGATAGTTGTAGAAGAAGCTTTCGGCCTTGCCGTCGGCGGCTTTTTCCAGCTCGGACAGCGCCAGGTCGGGAACGCCCATGGCGCCGAGTTTTTTGCGCAGCGGCGCGGTCTCGTTGCCGTCCTTGTCCAGGGCCACGCTCACCGGCAGCACTTTTTCGCGGATCATTTTGTCCGGCGACATATCGCGCACACCGGTGATGGAAACGGCCAGGCGGCGCGGCGTGGCGTAGATCGTGGCGACGCTGTCGGCTTCGAGGAAGTCGCGCGTTTTGAGGCCGTTGACGATGCCGGCGCTGAAGGCCGCGCCCAGTTTGGCGAGCGCCTTCGGCGGCAGTTCTTCGGTCAGCAGTTCGATCAGGAGAGTTTGATTCATATCGTTTATATCGTTTTCAGCTTATTTTCAGCTACTTCTGCGGCGGCGGGTGCGGTGGCGTCGGAGGCGGCGGTCCCCAGCATCGGGAAGCCGAGGCGCTCGCGCGAATCGTAATAGGCTTGCGCGACGAGGCGCGACAAGGTCCGCACGCGGCCGATGTAGGCGGCGCGCTCGGTCACGGAAATGGCGCCGCGCGCGTCGAGCATGTTGAAGCTGTGCGAAGCCTTCATGATCTGCTCATAGGCCGGCAGCGTCAGTTGCAGCTCGACCAGGCGCTTCGCTTCCGATTCGTGGCTGGCGAATTGGGCGAACAGCAGGTCGGTGTTGGCGTGCTCGAAGTTGTAGGTCGACTGTTCCACTTCGTTTTGATGGAACACGTCGCCGTAGGTCAGCTTCTTCGCTACACCGTTTTCTTCCCACTCGGTCCACACCAGGTCGTAGACGTTTTCCACGCCCTGCAAATACATCGCCAGGCGCTCGATGCCATACGTGATCTCGCCCAGCACCGGCTTGCAATCGAGGCCGCCGACCTGCTGGAAGTAGGTGAACTGCGTCACCTCCATCCCGTTCAGCCACACTTCCCAGCCCAGGCCCCAGGCGCCCAGGGTCGGCGATTCCCAGTCGTCCTCGACGAAGCGCACGTCGTTCTGCTGCAAGTCCAGGCCCAGCGCCGACAGCGAACCGAGATACAGGTCGAGGATGTTTTCCGGCGCCGGTTTCAACACCACCTGGTATTGGTAGTAGTGCTGCATGCGGTTCGGGTTTTCGCCGTAGCGGCCATCCTTCGGGCGGCGCGACGGCTGCACGTAGGCGGCGCGCCAGGGCTCGGGGCCGATGGCGCGCAGGAAGGTCCCCGTGTGGAAGGTGCCGGCGCCGACCTCCAGGTCGTAGGGCTGGAGCAGGGCGCAGCCTTGCTTGTCCCAGTAGGTTTGCAAGGTCAGTATGATTTGTTGAAATGTGAGCATCTTGAGTGGTCGGTGGTGTGCGGCGCAGGCGCGGCGTTTGCAGCTACGCTAAAGCGGCTAATTTTAGCGGGTTTTGCCGGGCGGCTGGTGAGTTTAAGCGGCTGGTGGCGGCTTTTTTGCATTTTGGCGCGCCCACCACCGGGCGCCGGCCAGCGCCGTCGCGGCCAGCAGCAGGAACAGCTTGTTGCCCCAGCGGATATACGGCGTCGCGCCGCCCATGCCCTGCACCGTCGCGGCCAGCGTGCCGCGCGTGTTCGGCGCCAGTTGCTGGACGATGGTACCGCGGCCGTCGATGACGGCGGTGGCGCCGGTGTTGGTGGCGCGCAGCATCGGACGGCCCGTTTCCAGCGTCCGCATCTGCGAAATTTGCAGGTGCTGCGGGATGGCGATGGTGTCGCCGAACCACGCCAGGTTGGAGGTGTTGAGCAGCAGCGTGGCCGGCGCCTGGCCCTGCGCCGGCGTGTTCAGCTCCGCCGCGATTTCTTCGCCGAACAGATCCTCGTAGCAGATATTGGGCAGCACGCGCTGGTCCTTGATGGCGAACGCCGGTTCGATGTTGGCGCCGCTGGTGATGTCGCCGAGCGGGATCGACATCAGGTTGACGAACCAGCGGAAGCCGAGCGGGATGAATTCGCCGAAGGGCACGAGGTGGTGCTTGTCGTAGCGGTAGTAGCCGGCGCCGGCCAGCGGCGTCATGCCGATCACGCTGTTGAAGTAGGCGCTCGCGCTGTCGGCCAGCGGTATGCCGAGCACCAGGCTGCTGCCGGTCTTGTGCATGTACTGGCTCAGCGTCGGCAGGTAGTCGGACGGCAGCTGCTGCGGCAGCATCACGATGGCCGTCTCCGGCGTCGCAATCAGATCGGCCGACGCGGCGGTAATCATGTTCTGGTACAGCGTCAGCGTCTGCTGCACGTGGGCGCCGTTGAATTTTTCTTCTTGCGGGATATTGCCCTGCAAAAGGCGGATCGAAATCGGCCGGCCTTCGGCATGGGTCCACTGCACGAAACTCAGGCCGTAGCCCGCGCCCATCAGCACCACGATGACGCCGGCGGCGATGGCCCGCGTGCGGTGCACCAGCAGCAGCAGGGCGCCGGCGCACAGGGCGGCCAGCCATCCGAGGCCGTAGACGCCGAGCAGCGGCGCGTAGCCGGCCAGCGGGCTGTGATTGTGGGCGTAGCCGGCGGAGAGCCAGGGGAAGCCGGTGAACAGCCAGCCGCGTATCCACTCGAACAGCGCCCACATGGCCGGCAGCACCAGCAGGCTGGCGGCCGGCAGCGGCAGCAGCCAGCGCCGCCGCAGCCACGCCGCGCCGCCCATGGCCAGCGCCACGTAAAAGCCCATGCCGACGGCCAGCAGCGCGACGGCGGCGGCGGCGATGGGCGCGGCCATGTCGCCGTAATAGTGCAGCGACACGTAGAGCCAGTGGGTGCCGGCGGCGGTCCAGCCGAAGCCGAAGGCCCAGCCGATCAGCGCCGCGCTGTTGACGGTGGGGCTGCGCAGCACCTGGTAGAACAGCACCGCCAGGCTGAAGATTTCGACCGGCCACCAGCCGAACGGCGCGAACGCGAACACGGCCAGCGCGCCTGCCAGCGCGGCGATCAGCATCCGGCCCCGGGTGCTGCGCTGTGGCTTGGGTGGGGCGTTGGGATCGGTGCGGCGAAAGCGCATCTCAGCCGATGGCTTTATTCATCGGCGCCGGCCACCGGCGGCAGCTTCTCGACCAGCAGCACGTGGACTTGGCGCGCGTCGGCGCGCAGTACTTCGAAGCGCAGGTTCTCGAAATCGAACACGTCGCCCTTGTGCGGCATGCGGGCCAGGTGTTTTGCCACCAGACCGCCGATGGTGTCGACGTCGTCGACCGGCAGCGTGGTGTCGAGTTCCTCGTTGAACTGACTGACCTCGGTCAGCGCCTTGATGCGCCAGCGCGGACCGTGCACGCCTTCCTTGATGGAGAGGATGTTGTCCTCCTCCTCGTCGAAATCGTATTCGTCCTCGATGTCGCCGACGATTTGTTCGAGCACGTCCTCGATGGTGATCAGGCCGGCCACGCCGCTGTATTCATCGACCACGATGGCCATGTGATTGTGGTTGGCGCGGAAGTCGCGCAGCAGCACGTTGAGGCGCTTCGATTCGGGGATGAAGATGGCCGGGCGCAGCATGTCGCGCACGTCGAACGATTCTTCGGCGTAGTAGCGCAGCAGGTCTTTCGCCAGCAGGATGCCGATGACTTTATCGCGCTCGCCCTCGATGGCGGGAAAGCGCGAGTGTGCCGTCGACAGCACGGATGGCATCCATTCCTCGATCGGCTTGCTGATGTCGATGACGTCCATCTGCGAGCGCGGGATCATGATGTCGCGCGCCGACAAATCGGAGACCTGGAACACGCCTTCGATCATCGACAGCGCGTCGGCGTCGATCAGATTGCGTTCGTGGGCGTCGTGCAGGACTTCGAGCAGTTCCGCGCGGTTCTCGGGCTCGGGGGAGATCAGTGCGGTCAGGCGTTCAAACAGTGACCGATGGGGTTTGGCGTCAGTCTTGACGCCACTAGAGTGCTCTTGCATAGGAGGCGTGAGCCGTTGTTTCGAAGGGGTATAGGATACACCAAATGGGGAGGCGGAGCCGTTTTTGTCAAAAAGACAGCTCCGTCCGCTCAGTCGGCGTAGGGATCGGCGTAGCCGAGGCCGGCCAGGATGTCCGTTTCGATGCCTTCCATCTCGGCCGCTTCCTCGTCGTCCATGTGGTCGTAGCCTTGCGCGTGCAGCACGCCGTGGACGATCAGGTGGGCGGCGTGTTCTTCCACGGTTTTCTTTTGCTCGGCCGCTTCCCGCTCCAGCACGTCGGTGCAGAGGATGATGTCGGCCTGGGTCGGCGCGTCGTCGGGCAACTCTTCGCCTTCGTTGTAGGCGAAGGTCAGCACGTTGGTGGCGTAGTCCTTCTCGCGGTAGGTGCGGTTCAGGGTACGGCCTTCCTCGGCGTCGACGAAGCGTATCGTCAGCTCGGCCGGCGCGAACAGCGCGGCCTGCACCCAGCGGCG
>NZ_JANXMI010000075.1 GCF_025354735.1 Rugamonas sp. | reverse complement strand
CAACTTTTCGAGCACGAAGCCGGGCGCCAGCTCCTCGCCCTCGTGACGCAGCACTTTATCGATCACCAGCAGGCGGTCGGCCGGATTCCTGGAATAGATGTAGCCGCCGCCTGCCGCCGCGATCGCAGCGCTCGCCGCAACTCAAGCGGTGGCCCCGGCCCCAGGCCCGGTCCCAGCCTCAGCGCCGGCCTCGGTACCGGCGCCGCGCGCTGTCGCGGCCCCGGTGAGCGTCGCCGTCCACCCGGCTGACGCGACCGAGCCGGCCGCCGCGTCGCGCAAGGCCGCCGCGTCCCCGCCCGTCGCGGCGCCCGCCGCCATCGCCACCACCGCAGCGGCCGACGAACCCATCCCATCGCTGCGGGAATTGCCGGAGCCGATACAGCGCGCGATTCCGCCGGTCACCGTCGGCGGCTACATCTATTCCAGGAATCCGGCCGACCGCCTGCTGGTGATCGATAAAGTGCTGCGTCACGAGGGCGAGGAGCTGGCGCCCGGCTTCGTGCTCGAAAAGTTGCAGCCGAAAGCGGCCATCTTCAATTACAAAGGCTATCGCTACCGTGTCGGCTATTGAGTTGTTCCGTGCGGAGCGGCTGAAGGCGCCGGTGTTTTAAGGTCCGCCGCCGATTCCGGCCCGAGCCGTCGCGGCCGCGGCCGGATCGTGTTGCTGCGTATAATGACGGCTCACTATGGCGGCGAGGGCAGGGCTATGCAGCAGGGACATTCCGCGCAAGCGGGCGCGGTGCTGGGCGTGGTCGGCTGGTCCGGCAGCGGCAAGACGACGCTGCTCGAATTTCTCGTGACGCGGCTGGCGGCGCAGGGCCGGCGCGTCAATGTCATCAAGCACAGCCATCATGACCTGGAACTGGAACCGCCGCGCAAGGACAGCGCCCGCTTCCGGCTGGCCGGCGCGGCCGAGGTGATGGTGGCGTCGCCGTTCCGCTACGCCATCATGCACGAGCTGCGCGGCGCGCCGGAGCCATCCCTGTCCGAGCAGCTGGCGCGGCTGTCGCCGGCCGACGTCACCCTGGTCGAGGGCTTCAAGAACGACGCCATCGCCAAGCTGGAAGTCTACCGCCCCGCGCTGGGCAAGCCGGCGCTGTTTCCGGACGATGCGCACATCGTCGCCGTGGCGTCGGACCAGGCCGCGCCGCCGGCGCTGCGGCCCGGCATCGTCTGGCTGGATTTGAACGCGCCCGCCGCCGTGTTGGCCTGGTTGCTGGTCCGCATGGAAATAAATCGCGCCGCGGGCTAAAGATCGGGCCGAATCGGCCGTCAATAAGGGATACGCCTTATTGGAGAATGACATGGACACTTCCGTTTCAGGTATTGCACAGGTAGCGACGACGATAGCCGACAGCGGCACCAGGCAGGCGGTCGGTATCGCCGTGCAGAAAAAAGCCGAAGATATCCAGGCTTCCAGCGCGGCCGCCCTGATCGAGGCGATTCCGCCGGTGCCGTCGGCGCCTAGCCTGCCTGCGCATCTCGGCAACAGCATCAACACCACCGCCTGATACGCGCCGCGCCGTCGCCTCCCACTGCGACGCGCGCCGGCCACGGCGGCCCGCGGCGGCCCTGCGTCCTCCTTGGGCGGCCGGGCCCAGCCGGCCCGCCAGCGCACTTTTTTCCCCGATGAATTGATTTCCCTGTCAACACAATGAGCGTGGCGGCGTTAACGCCCTACGTCCATCGTCTGCGGACGGCCCGCGCCTGCGCGCGTTTTGTGCGGATACCGCATATTCCCCTCTCGGATCGAGTGCTTCTTCAGTAAAATAAGCGGCATTCCGCCGGCTCGAAATGGCCGGCAAAAAAAATAAAAAAAGTTGTAAGGCTGGACCGCGCTACGACGACTACCGTTCAGTTGCAGACGATAGCGTCGCACCATCAATCGTACTTTTCTTCATCCACTAGGAGACTTACCATGAACAAACGTCAAGCGCTGATCGCCGCAGCCCTGGCCACCGTCGTCGCCGCCACCGCCGGCTCCGCTTTCGCCGAACCCGCCAAAGCCGGCGCCGACAAGGAAAAGTGCTTCGGTATCGCCAAGGCTGGCCAGAACGATTGCGCCACGACCAACGGCGCGCACTCCTGCGCCGGCCAGTCCAAGGTCGACAACGGTGCCGCCGAGTGGAAATTCGTCGCCAAGGGCACTTGCGAAAAAGCCGGCGGCAAGCTGGCCGCCAAGTAATCCCGTAGCCGGACGGTAGCGGAGCCATGTCTAGCTCGCCTTCGAGTCCGCCAGCAACGGCACTGGGTGTCGGCATCGGCTTGCGGGCTCCGCACTACCGTCAATTCATCGAGCAGCGGCCGCGCGCCGGCTGGCTCGAAGTGCATACCGAGAATTATCTGGACCAGGCCGGCTGGGATTTTCACGTGCTGCAACAGCTGCGCCGCGATTATCCGATCAGCCTGCACGGCGTGGGCCTGGGCCTGGGCTCGGCGCGCGGATTTTCCGCCGACCATTTGGAACGGGTGCGCAGTCTGGTGCGGCAAGTCGAGCCGGCGCTGGTGTCCGAACATCTGTGCTGGGGCGCCGTCGGCGACCGCCAGCTCAACGATTTATTGCCGCTGAACCTGGACCACGCGGCGCTCAATCTGCTGTGCGAGCGCGTGTCGCGGGTGCAGGATGCGCTGCGACGCCCCATCTTGCTGGAAAACGTGTCGAGCTACCTGCGTTTCCGCGACGACGCGATGAGCGAAGCGCAATTCATGGCGGCGCTGGCCGCGCGCACCGGCTGCGGCCTGCTGCTGGACGTGAACAACCTCTACGTCAACCAGTGCAACCACGGTGAGGACGCGCTGGCCGCGATCGCCGCGATCGCCGTCGGCAGCGTCGGTGAAATCCACCTGGCCGGCCACCTCGTGACGCCGCAAGCCGTCATCGACCACCACGGCGCCGTCGTCGCCGACCCGGTCTGGCAGTTGTACCAGGCCGCGTTGCGGCGCTTCGGCCCGGTGCCCACCCTGATCGAATGGGATACCGACATTCCCGCGCTCGACGTGCTGCTGTCCGAGGCCGCCAAAGCGCGGGCCTATGCCGAGGCCGCCGTTGTCACGGCTGCCAGTGTCACCGGCGCAGCGGGCTTAGCGCGGACGGCGCCGCCCCGGCGCGAGGCCGACGAGTCCGCGCTGGCGGCCGGCCAGCAAGCCTTCGTCGATGCGCTGTTCGACCCGGCGGCCGCGCCGGCGCTGTTGCCGCGCTTCAAAGGCGAGCACGTCGCGCACCGCTACGCCCTGTATCGCGGCAACTTGAGCGCGACCATGAACCAGACCCTGGCCCACGTCTACCCGGTGATACAGATGCTGGTCGGCCCCGAATTCTTTGCCGGCCTGAGCCAGGCTTACGGCCGCGCCCACCCGTCCGACAGCGGCGATTTGAACCGCTACGGCGGCCGCTACGCCGACTTACTGGCCGGCTTCCCCCACGTCGCCGACTATCCCTATCTGCCCGACATGGCGCGCCTGGAATGGGCCTTGCACCGCGCCCACTACGCGCCGTCGGCCGACGCCATCGCGGCCGACGCGCTGGCCGCGCTGACGCCGGAGCAGGTGGAAACGGCGCGCCTGCGCCTGCATCCGGCCAGCCGGCTGCTGGCGTCGGACTGGAACATCGTCGAGTTGTGGCAGGCGCACCAGGCCGACGGTGGGCACGATTTTCCCCAGCAATGGGCCGGTCCCAGCTACTGCCTGGTGTTGCGGCCCTACTGGAAGACGCAATTGCTGGCGCTGAGCGCCGCGTCGCACGCGGCGCTCAGCGTGCTGGCCGGCGGCGGCGCCTTCGGTCCGGCGCTCGACGCCGCCTTCGAGCTCGATGACGATTTCGACGTTGCCGCCCAGCTCAAGCTGTGGCTGGATCACGGGCTGATCGTCGGCATCGCGCTTTAAGCCGCGTGGCGGCAAGTTTTACCCGGCGGTACCGCCTGTCCGCACCAGGCAGGACTCCCTCAACCTCGCCAGAAATAGAAAAATAATGAAAACACTACTCGGATTGCACCAGCAACTATCCCGTTACGATGGCGTCCTGACGGCGTGGGGCGGTTCGTTGATGAGCTTGGCGCTGCGCTGCTACGTGGGCTGGCAGTTTTTTAAGGCCGGCCTGGTCAAGATCGGCGACTGGAGCGCGACGCTGGCCCTGTTCCATGACGAATACAAGGTGCCGCTGCTGCCGCCGGACGTGGCCGCCTTCATGGGCGCGGGCGGCGAGCTGACCTTTCCGGTCTTGCTGCTGGTGGGGCTGGTATCGCGGCCGGCGGCGCTGGGGCTGTTCTTCGTCAACGCGATGGCGGTGATTTCCTATCCGCAGCTGTTCACCTTTGAATGCCCGGCCGCCATCAACGACCATTTCTACTGGGGCGCGATGCTGCTGGTGTTGATCGCTTTCGGTCCGGGCCGGCTGTCGCTGGACGCGGTGCTGGCGCGCAAGGCCGGGAAATAAAAGCGCCATCGCGGCGCTCAGCGGAAAGCCCTCAGCGGAAGGCGCGCAGCAAACGGGCTTCGCCGCCGACATCGTTGTGCCGCTGGCAGGCGGAGTCGGTGGCGGCCATCATGCGCGCCAGCTGAGCGTCTTCAAAACGCGCCAGCTCTTCGGTGGCGGCGTGCAGCGCCTGGGCCAGCTTGGCCCGGGCATGTTGATACAGGGAGCTGTGGTACTGGTCTGTGTTTTTGAGCAACTCTTCGGCGTTCTCTATCACCTGGCGCAAGTCCCCGATCAGGCGCTCCTGTATCTGTATGCTGTGTTCCGGGCCGTCCATGGCGCTGTCCTCCGGCTGTCGTCTATCAAGTCTGCGTCACCGCGTTCCAAATATATCGACGGTGCGCCAACGTCGTTTGCGCCAGCTCAAATGTCACCGTTACTGCTTTCAGCTTACTGCGTTGTTTCTCAATTGCAAGAAAAAATTAGGCGACCACCACGTCGATATGAATGTCGCCGACGTTGACGCGCTGCCCGGCGCGGATTTTGGCGGTCTTGCGCAATTCCTTTTTGCCGTCGACCTTGACGACGCCGCTGGCCACCATTACCTTGCCGGCGCCGCCGCTGTCGCACAGGCCCACCAGTTTCAGAAGCTGGTTGAGCTCCACGAACTCGCCTGTCAAATCGAAACTCACTCTCTGCATTTTATCCTCAGTTGCCTAAATGGGAAGACCCGTTTGTCTTCCAACCATCTAGTGTAGCGGCATTCCGACAGCCTTGCAGCGCATCAACCGCGCGCGGTCGGCCGCGTCATCGCCAGCGGCACGATCCACTGCGCGAACTGCTCGGCCGTCACATAGCCGAGCGCCAGCGACGCCTGCAACAAGGTCGTGCCCTCATGCTGCGCCTTTTTGGCGATCTGGGCCGCGCGGTCGTAACCGATGTGCGGCGCCAGCGCCGTCACCAGCATCAGCGAGCGCTCCATCAGCTCGGCGATGCGGGCTTCGTTGGCCTCGATGCCGTGGGCGCAGTGCCGGTCGAAGCTGCGCATGCCGTCGGCCAGCAGGCGCGCGCTTTGCAGGAAGTTGTGGGCGATCAGCGGCTTGAAGACGTTCAGCTCGAAATTGCCGGACGCGCCGCCGACGGTGATAGCGACGTCGTTGCCGAACACCTGGCAGCACAGCATGGTCAGCGCCTCGCACTGGGTGGGATTGACCTTGCCCGGCATGATGGAGCTGCCCGGCTCGTTTTCCGGTATCGTGATTTCGCCCAGGCCCGAGCGCGGGCCGGACGCCATCCAGCGCACGTCGTTGGCGATTTTCATCAGCGCCGTGGCCAGCGTTTTGAGCGCGCCGTGGGCCGCGACGAGGGCGTCGTGGCCGGCCAGCGCGGCGAATTTATTGTCGGCCGTGCGGAAGGGCAAACCCAGTTGATGTTCGAGCTCGGCCGCGATGCGCACCGCGTATTCGGGATGCGCGTTCAGGCCGGTGCCCACGGCCGTGCCGCCGGCGGCCAGTTGCAGCACGCCGGGCAGGGCGGCGTTGATGATGTGCTCGGCGAACTCCAGCTGCGCCACGTAGCCGGAAAATTCCTGGCCCAGCGTCAGCGGCGTGGCGTCCTGCAAGTGGGTGCGGCCGATCTTGACGATGGCCGCGAACGCCTCGGCCTTGGCATGCAGCGTCGCGCGCAACTCGCGCAGCGCCGGCAGCACCGCCTTGGCCAGCGCCTGCGCGGCGGCGACGTGGATGGCGGTGGGGAAGATGTCGTTCGACGACTGGCCCATGTTGACGTCGTCGTTCGGGTGCAGCAGCCGCTGCTCGCCGCGCACGCCGCCCATCAGCTCGGAGCCGCGGTTGGCCAGCACTTCATTCATATTCATGTTCGACTGCGTGCCCGAACCGGTCTGCCACACGGCCAGCGGGAATTCGCCGCTGTGCTGGTCGGCCAGCACCTCGTCGACGGCGCGCGTGATGGCCACCGCTTTCGGGCCGTCGAGCAGGCCGAGGTCCAGATTGACCCGGGCGGCGCCGCGCTTGACGCTGGCCAGCGCGTGGATCAGCTCGGGCGGCATGCGCTCGGTGGAAATGTGGAAATGCTCGAGCGAGCGCTGCGTCTGCGCGCCCCAAAGTTGCGCGTCCGGCACGTCGATGGGGCCGAAACTGTCGCGTTCCGTTCTGCTGTTCATGGCTTTCCCTTCATTTTGACCTTGTGACAAGAGTGTAGCGCAATCGGTGAATATTGACAGAGGGCTACAATACGGGGAATTCCAGCCGTTATAGCTGATACACTTTCACGACAGCGGCCATCTCCCCACACCATGCAGCGCAGACTCTTTTCCCCCTTGACCTTGCGCGCCGCCGCCCTCGCCAGCGCGGCGCTGCTGGCCTTGCCGGCGCCGGCGCCGGCGTCGGCGGCCGAGCTGGGCGATGTGGCCGTGCGCTCCTACGTGGGGCAGCAACTGTCGGCCGATATCGAGCTGGTGGCGCTGACGGCCGACGACATGAACAAGCTGCCGGTGCGGCTGGCGTCGGCGGACGTCTATCGCGGCGCCAACCTGACCATGGACCCGGCGCTGTCCGGCCTGCGGCTGTCGGTGGTGCAGCGCGACCAGCGCTGGTTCCTGCATGCGACGACCTTGAAGGCGATCGATGCCGGCCATGTCTATCTGTATCTGGAATTGGGCAGCGGCGAGCATCAGGTGGTGCGCGAGGCAACCGTCTGGCTGACGGCCGACCCGCATCCGGCGCCGCCGCCGACACCCGTTGTCGCGGCTGCGGCTGCGGTGGTGGTCGCGCCGGAAGCGGTGACCAGCGTGCCGCCGCCGCCCCTCAAGCCGCACGCCAAACCGGACGCGCAAGCCGCCGGCCCATCGGCCGCGAAACTTTCTGCCTCGTCGGAAGTGAAGCCGGACGCCGCGCTCATCGCCGCCATCGCGCGCGCCCACCCGCAGGACGCAACGGCACGCGCCGCCGCGCCGGCGCTGCCGAAAGCGGCGGCGGCCTTCACGCCGGCCCAGTCGAAGGAAGTGGCTGACATCAAGCCGGCACCATCGAAGGAAGCGGCCGTCGCCAAGCCGGCGTCATCGAAAGAAACGGTGGCCGCCAAGCCGGACCCGTCGAAAGAAGCGGCCGCCATCAAACCGGCGACGCCGAAAGAGGCGCCCGCAGCCGCGCACGAGGCCGGTGCCGGCGCGGCCGCGCCGCACGAGGCGCCCGCCGGCAAGTCCCATGGCCAGCGCGTAGCGGACGCCGGCCTGCCTGCGGCGCTGCGCGATCCGGCGCCGGGCGCCAGGGTGGCCGGCGCATCGGCGGCGCCATCGTGTCCGGTCAAGCCGCTGCGCATCGGCGCCAAGGAATGCGTCGCGCTCGATTATCACAATACGGTGCTGACCTCCAAGATTGACGAACTCGAGGACAAGGTCCGCGTGTTGCAAACCGCGCTGGAAGGCCCGCGGCCCAAGCCGGCGCCGGCGCCCTCGTCGGTCCAGGGGCAGTCGGCGTCCGCCGGCCAGGCCGGCATGACCAAGCTGAAATACCGCGACAAGAAAGACAAGAAGGACAAACCGCAAGACCACGGGCCGAAGACCTGGATATGGGTGGCGGGCGGCGTCGCCGCGCTGGCGGCCGGCGGCGGCATCTTCTATGGGCTGCGCAAGCGGAAAGCCAAGCAGGGCGGCGGCGTGCTGAAGATCTGGCAGGGCTGGCGCAAGAAGAAATCGAAACAGGAGGCCTTGCCGGCCGCGACGCCGGAAGAATTCATGGAGCCGCAATAAGGCTCGCGCCGCCCTGAAACAAAAAAAGCGCCGAGGCGCTTTTTTTTGTAGCTTTCGGTGCCGAGGCGCTTACTGGCGCACGGCCGGTTTCAAGCCTGGCGCCTGGTTCATCCACGGCTCGGTGACGTCGCGGATGGCGCGGTCGTTGGCCAGTATCTGTTTCAGCAAGTCGATCTTGCGCAGGCGCGGGGCGTCGCTCAGGGCCGGCACGGTGCCGACGAGGGCGCCGCTGGCGGCCACGGCCGCCTGGCCTTCCAGTTTGCTCAGACCATCCCAGTCACTCATGCGCGCCGCCACCACCATCTGATTGCTCAGACCGGCAATATTTTCGTACATCGAGAGGACTTCGTTGGAGGTCATAAGGCACCCTGGCTAAAATGGAAAAGGATTGCTGCTTGTCCAGATTAACGACATGCGTTTCGGAAACTTTAGGGTTTTTTGAAAATAATTCGAAAATAAGTGAAAATAAGTTTGAAGCAGGGGCCTGGCCCGGGGAAACGCGGCCGCCGCGCCGGAGAAACGGGCGGCGGCCGCTGAGGTAAAGCGGGGAGCTGGCTAAAAAATCAACGCACCAAGTCTTCCAGACCGGCGCTCAACTCGTCGGGCGATGGCATTTTGTCTATCAGGATATTCGGCGCCAGGCCCAGCTGTTCGCACAGCTCGGTCGGGTAGCACGATGCGATTTCCTCGGCGGTGAACTTGTTTTGCTCCACGCGCGCGCGCCAGGCCGCCACCGAAATGACGGCCGCGAGGTCGTTGACAGGTTCGTGGCTGAGCGGGTCGGGGAAGGCGGCGATGGTTTCGGCGAAGGCGTCCGGGAACTTCCAGCGCCGCGCCAGTTCGGCGCCGACGTCGGCGAAGCAATAGCCGAGCGAGGCTTGCTCGGCGTCGATGCGGCGGCCGTCGAGCGGGCCGGCGATCTTGTCGAGCGCCATCGCCTGTTCCGGCATGGCCGAGTGGATCACCAGCTGGCCGATGGCGTGCATCATGCCGATGGTGAAGGCGAGGTCGGTGTTTTCATTGCATTGCTTGGCGATCCATTTGGCGGACACGGCCGTGTGCAGGCTGTAGCGCCAGAATTGCTTCAGGTCGAGGCCGGGCACGGTCTTGAAACCGCTGACCAGGCCGGAGCTGATGACCAGCGTGCGCACGGTGACGAAACCGAGCATCAGCACCGCGTCTTCGACCGTGCCGATGCTGCGCGACACGTGGTAGTAGGCCGAGTTGGCCAGCCGCAGCAGCTTGGCGCTCAGCACCGGATCCGTCGACAACTTCTTGGCGATCTCTTCGGTGGAGACGCTGGCCTTGTCGAAACTGCTGATCAGTTCCTCCACCACTTTGGGGGCGGTGGGCAACGCAGTCGGATTCTGGAACAGTGCATCAAGTTTCATATCTAATCTCCTGGTGATGGTCGCGTTGCTATAGGCGAACTATATAGCGATTCAGGCGTTGGAAAAAGCTATTTTGCTGCGCGGCGTCTTTTTTCGGGCCGCCGCGCGGCGCTTGATTTTGCCGCCCGATCCGCGCATATTGCAGTTCGTCGCACGGGACCGCGCAGAGGCAGGGCGCCGCATTACAGTGCACGCTGGCGCCATGCGTCAAAAAAATAATCGATAACGCTTCTTCATCTAAGGAAACCATGACCACACTTCAACGACCGCCGCGCCGGACTCCGCTCAAAGCCGCCGTCACGCTGGCGCTGTGCGGCGCCGCACTGGCCGCCCCGGCCTGGGCCGCCGCCCAGCAAGCCGCCGCCCAGCAAGCCGCCGCCCAGCCTGCATCGCCGGCCGCCGCCGTCCGGCCGGGCGACGATTTCTTCGACTACGTCAACGGCGACTGGCTGAAGACGGCCCGGATTCCCGCCGACCGCAGCGGCTGGGGCGCCGGCGCCGCGCTGGCCGAGGAAACCAACGAGCGCATCGTCAAGCTGATCGACGCCGCCGGCACCGACCCGCACGCGACGGCCGAAGCGAAAAAAGTCGCGGTCTACTATCGCACTTTCATGGATGAGGCCGCGATCGAAGCCAAGGGCGCCGCGCCGCTGCAAGCGACGCTCAAGCACATCGCCGCCATCAAGGACCAGACCGCATTGGCCCACGCCCTCGGCGCCACGCTGCGCGCCGACGTCGACCCGCTCAACGCCACCAACTTCTTCACCGAAAACCTGTTCGGCCTGTGGATCGCCCAGGGCCTGGCCGAGCCGGCCCACTATCGCCCGTATCTGCTGCAAGGCGGCCTCGGCATGCCGGACCGCGCCTATTATCTGGACGACACGCCGCGCATGGCCGAGCTGCGCACTAAATACCAGGCCCACATCGCCGCCACCTTCAAGCTGGCCGGCTTCGACGACGCCGCCGGCCGCGCCGCCCGCGTGTTCGAGCTGGAGCGCCAGATCGCGCTGTCGCACGCCAACCGCGCCGATTCGGCCGACGTGCAAAAGGCCAACAACCGCTGGAGCGCCAGGGACTTCGCCGCCAAGGCGCCCGGCATGGACTGGACCGCCTTCTTCCAGAGCGCCGGCCTGGGCAGGCAGGACGTGTTCATGGTCTGGCATCCGAGCGCCATCGTCGGCGCATCCGCGCTGGTGTCGTCGGCGCCGCTGGCGACGTGGAAGGATTTCCTCGCCTTCCACACCATCAACCACGCCGCGCGCGCCTTGCCGAAAGCCTACGTCGAAGAAAGCTTCGATTTCTACGGCCGCGCGCTGACCGGCACGCCGCAGCAGCAGCTGCGCTGGAAGCAGAGCCTGGACGCGGTCGACGCCGCCATGCCCGACGCCGTCGGCCAGATCTACGTGGCGCGCTATTTCCCGCCCGAAGCGAAGCAGCGTTTGCAGCAGATGGTGGTGAAGATCGTCGACGCCTTCCATAGCCGCATTGCTCAGCTCGACTGGATGGCGCCGGCCACGAAGAAGGAAGCGCAGGCCAAGCTCGACACGCTGTACGTCGGCATCGCCTATCCGGACCGCTGGATTTCGTATACCAATCTGAAAGTCGTGCCGGGCGACGCCTACGGCAACTTGCAGCGCGCCGAGCTGGCCCACTACCAGCAGCAGCTGGGCAAGTTCGGCAAGCCGGTCGACCGCACCGAATGGTCGATGGCGCCGCAGCTGGTCAACGCCGTCAACATGCCGATGCAAAACGCGCTGAACTTCCCGGCCGCGATCTTGCAGCCGCCATTCTTCGACCCGGCCGCCTCGGACGCCGTCAACTACGGCGGCATAGGCGCCACCATCGGCCACGAAATCAGCCACAGCTTCGACGACGAAGGCGCGCAGTTCGACTCGCAGGGCCGCTTGCGCGACTGGTGGACCGACGCCGACCTGGCCCACTTCAAGACGGCCACGGCGGCGCTGGCGGCGCAGTATTCGGCGTACAAGCCCTTCCCCGACTTGGCCATCAACGGCCAGCAGACGCTGAGCGAAAACCTGGCCGACCTGGCCGGCCTGTCGGCCGCGTACGACGCCTACAAAGCCTCGCTGGCCAACAAGCGCCTGTCGGCCGACGCCGACCGCGACTTCTTCGTCGGCTACGCGGCCAGCTGGCGCGGCATGCAGCGCGAAGCGGCGCTGCGCCGCGCCATCCTGACCGACGGCCACGCGCCGGCCAAATGGCGCACCTTCACGGTCCGCAACCTCGACGCGTGGTATCCGGCCTTCGATGTGCAGCCCGGCCAGACCCTGTACCTGGCGCCGGCCGACCGCGTGCGCGTCTGGTAAAGTGGGACTTCATGCGCCGCGCTCCGCGGCGCAGTCTCAGATTCGCCCCGGCCCGCGCCGGCGGGGCGGACGACCGGAACGGCCATGGAACTGACCCCGCATAACGATGCGCAAAACGCGCAGATCGCGCAGATCGAACAAATCACCCAAACCACGCTGCAACACTACGAGCGCACGGCCGAGCAATTCTTCGCCGGCACCCTGGACCACGACGTCAGCCAGAACATCGCCGCGCTGCTGGGCGCGCTCGACGGCGCCGCGCCGTACCGGTTGCTCGACCTCGGCTGCGGGCCGGGCCGCGACCTCAAGACCTTGCGCGAGCTGGGCCACGCGGCCACCGGCGTCGACGGCTCGGCCCGCTTCGTCGAGATGGCGCGCGCCTACAGCGGCTGCGACGTGTGGCAGCAGGATTTCGTCCAGCTCGACTTGCCGCCGCTGCACTTCGACGGCATCTACGCCAACGCCTCGCTATTCCACGTGCCGAGCGCGGCGCTGCCCGACGTCCTGCTGCGGCTGCACGCGGCGTTGAAGGAGGGCGGCGTGCTGTTCAGCTCCAACCCGCGCGGCGACAACCGCGAAGGCTGGAACGGCCCGCGCTACGGCAGCTACTACGATTATGAAACCTGGGAACGGTACCTGACGGCGGCCGGCTTCAGCGCCATCGGCCACTATTATCGGCCGCCCGGCCTGCCGCGCGAGCAGCAGCCGTGGCTGGCGAGCCTGTGGCGGAAATAATGGTCTGAAATTTTCTTCTGGAATGTGTTCGCGAGCGCACGGAACGATGTTCGCGGGTCGCCTATGATGCATTTCAAGCACACGCACAACGCTGTGTTCCCGGAAGTTTAATTGCAACGATCAAAGGAGTTCATCATGAACAAGGACCAAGTCAAAGGCGAACTGAAAGACATCGGCGGCAAGATTCAGGAAGAAGCCGGTAAAGCGGTGGGCAGCTCGAAGCAACAAGCTGAGGGCCTGGGCAAACAAGTCGAAGGCAAGCTGCAAAAAGGCCTGGGCGATGCCAAAGAAGCCATCAAAGACCTGGGCAACCGCCAGGGCAAATAAAGCGTTCTACGCTTAAAAAAACAGCCGCATCATGCGGCTGTTTTCACGTGGCGACCGCGCTGGCCGTCATGCCGCGATACGGTTGGCGGCCAGGTCCCAGCCGCCGGCCGTGTTGCCGCCGGCGCCGCCGCTGATTTTTTGCTGCGTGTAGCGCCACTTCACTTTGGAAAATTTCAGCGCCACGGCTTCGCCGAGAATGTCGCCTTCTTCGATGCTCGGGGTGACCGCGCCGATCAGCACGTTTTCCAGCTCGATTTCATAGTATTTCACGCGCTCGCCCTGCGCATCGGCGCGCATGAACTCGAACTTCGCCTTGGCGATGGTCTTGCCCGCCGCGCAGGTCTGCAACAGCACCGGCGACGCCAGGTCCGACAGCTTGTGGATGATGATGTCGGCGTGTTCGCAGCGCTCGGCCGTGTGGCCGCCGCCGGTCGACGCGGTGGCCGACTTGGGCTGGCTGACGCCCCAGTTGACCGACTTGCACTCGATCCAGTCCTTGTGCTTGTCGTCCGCCGATTCGCCGCGTATGCCGTCAATTTGCAGATATACATCGATAGCCATAATTCCTCCTGGAATAAGAATGTACAGGACGGGATGTCCCGCAGCGGGCATTATCGAATGCTTAATAAAGTGCGCGATTGTGGGCCGTCAAACAAGGCGCGCAGCCGCTGAAAATTAAAAAATCCCGCTGGAAACAGCGGGCTTTGGACGACGCAACGGACGGCGCGAACGCCAGCGTTTACTTCGCTTCCGGCATCAGATTCTTCTTGAAGAAGTGTTCGATATTGCCGTACACATGGAGCTGCGACGGCCGCCCCGAAATGCCGTGCTTGGCGCCCGGATACGTCATCAGCTCGAAGCGCACATTGCGCGCCACCAGCGCGTCTATCATGCGCGTGGTGTTGGTGAAGAGCACATTGTCGTCGGCCATGCCGTGCATCAGCAGCAGCGGCGACGTCAGGCCGGCGATGTGGGTGTAGACCGAGCTGTCCTTGTAGCCGTCCACGTTGTCTTTCGGCAGGCCGAGGAACTGTTCGGTGTAGTGGGTGTCGTACAAACTCCAGTCCGTCACCGGCGCCACCGCCACGCCCATCGCGATCTTGTCCGACGCCGCCGCCAGCAGGCGCAGCGTCATGAAGCCGCCATAACTCCAGCCGAACACGCCGATGCGCTTGGCGTCCACGAAGCTCTGCTTGCCCAGCCAGTCGATGCCGGCGACCTGGTCTTCCACTTCGTTCTTGCCGAGGTTGTGGTAGATGGCGTCGGTGAAGGCGCGCTCGCGCCGGAACGAGCCGCGGTTATCGAGCCGGAACACGACGAAGCCCTGCTGCGCCATGTACTGGTCGAACAGATTGCCCCATTTGCGCTGCACGTGCTGCGCGTGCGGGCCGCCGTAGGTCGACAGGAAGACCGGATATTTTTTGGCCGGATCGAAGCCGCTCGGCTTGAGCAGCGAGTAGTGCAGCGTCTGGCCATCCTTGGCCGGCATGGTGCCGTACTCGGTGCGCAGGTGCGCGGCGCGGTAGGCGCCATAAGGGTGCAGCGCGTTCAGTTCATTGTGCTCGATCCACGCGATCAGCGCGCCGTCGGCGCTGCGCACGCTCACCTGCGGTGGCGTGTCCGGATCGGAGTAGCTGTCGACGAAGACGCCGCCGTTGCGGGCGAAGGTTGAATCGTGCCAGCCGTCGGCCTGCGTGATGCGCTGCGGATGGTCGGCCGTGGCGCCGTCGATGGCCAGCGCGTAGGTCTGCTTGTCGATCACGGCGTCGCGGTTGGAGGCGACGTAGACGCGACCGGCCTTTTCGTCGACCGCCAGCAGATTGTCGATGCCCCATGCGCCGCTTGAAATCGGATGCAGCAGCGTGCCGTTCATATCGTACAGATACAAGTGGTTGCGGCCGCTGCGCTCCGACGACCAGATGAAGGCCTCGCGCTCCTTCAGGAAGCGCAGGTCGTCGTGCAGGCTGACCCAGGTCTTCGACGTTTCGGTGATGAGCACGCGCTGCGCCAGCGTGGCCGCGTCGACCGACACCAGTTCGAGTTTTTTCTGGTCGCGGCTTTCGCGCTGATACAACAAGGCCTTGCCGTTGGCGCTCCAGTCGGCGCGCACCAGGTAGATGTCGCGGTTCGGGCCCAGGTCGACCGAGCGCTGCTCGCCGCTGGCCGGTGACACGATTTTCAGTTCGACCAGCACGTTGGCGTCGCCGGCGGCCGGATAGCGCTGCTCGACCACCTCGGTGCGGTCGGCGTAGATCTCGAAGCGCCGCACCACCGGCACCGGCGCCTCGTCGTAGCGCTTGTAGGCGATGGCGCTATCGTCCGGGGCCCAGTAGTAGCCGGTGCGCTGGCCCATTTCTTCCTGCGCCACGAATTCGGCTTCGCCGTTGTGGACCGTGCCCTTGCCGTCGCTGGTCAACTGGCGTTCCGCGCTGGTGGCCAGGTCGATCACGAACAGGTTCTGGTCGCGCACGAAGGACAGGTAATGGCCGCGCGGCGAAATCTTCGGATCGAGCACATTGCCCGACGCGACCAGGCGCGCCGCATCGGGCTTGGCGACGTCGATCAGATACAGGTTGCCGGCGATCGGCACCAGCAGCTGCTTGCCGTCCGGCGACCAGCTGTAGCTCAAAATCCCTTTCAGGGCGGCGGTGCGTTCGCGTTCACGGCGCGCCTTTTCGGCGTCGGACAGATTCTCGTTCGGGACCAGGATCTTGGAGTCGACCAGGCGGTGCGCGCTGCGGTCCTTCAGATTGAATTCCCACAGATCGAGCTGGAACTGGTTGTCGTCGCGGCCGCGCAGAAAGGTCACGCGGGCGCCGTCGGGCGACACTTGCAGGTTGCGCACCCCGGGGCCGCTCAGCGCCGGGTCGGCGTGGATACGGTCCAGGGTCAGGCGCTCGGCGGACGACGCCGGAACGGTCGCCATCGCGGCGAAAAGGCAGAACAGAAAACGCATGGAGATCTCGGTAGTTGAAGGGGGGCGTGACAAGAGAGCGACGATACCAGACATCGGCGGCGATTGCGACCACCCGGGATTGGGAATAGCTGGTCCCAAGCCGTGTTTCGTTCGGCGCGCCGACGCGGCCGGGGAGGGCCGCGGTCAAGACTTGCGGTCTGCCCCCGAAGTTGACGTTCGGGTGCCCACAAAATCAAACGGCACGCATGCGCTCCAGCGACAGCCGGTTGAGGAACCACGACAGCAGCAGCGCCGCCACGGTCAGCCCGAGCACCAGTCCTATCCAAAAGCCGGCGGCCTGCATCGGCTGCGGCGGCGACCACGGCGGCGCGGCCGGCGCCAGTCCCAGCACATAGCCGAGCGGCAGCGCGAAGACCCAGAACGCCAGCAGCTGGATCAGCATCGGCGCCCGCGTCACCTTGTAGCCGCGGATGGCGCACGATGTCGCCACCTGCGTCGCGTCGGACAACTGGAACAGCGCGGCGAACAGCAGCAGCCGCGCGCACACCTGCTGCACCGCCGGGTCGGTCGTGTAAGCCTGCGCGATCTGCCAGCGGAACGCCAGGATGAACAGCGCCGACAGCACCGCGAACGCCAGCGACATCGCGACCCCGACCCAGGCCGCGAAGCGCGCCCGCGCCGGATTGCCTTCGCCGAGCGCCTGGCCGACGCGCGTAATCAGGCCGATGCCGAAACTGAGCGGCACCATGAACACCAGCGAGGAAAAATTGAGCGCGATCTGGTGCGCCGAAATCTGCACCACGCCGTAGCGCGCCACCAGCAGGCTGACGGCGCCGAAGGCGCTCACCTCGGCGAAGTAGGTGACGCCGACCGGCAGGCCGAGTTTCAGCATGGCGCGAATCTCCGGCCAGTGCGGCCACTCCCAGTGCGTGAACGGATACGTGGCGCGGTAGGCCGGCGCCACCCGCATCCAGGCCAGCATCGCGCCCAGCATCAGCCACAGTCCGACCCCGGTCGACACCGCGCAGCCGACGCCGCCCAGCGCCGGCAAGCCGAAATGGCCGAACACCAGCAGCCAGTTGACGCCCACATTGAACGCCAGGCCGCCGAGCGCGATCAGCATCACCGGCTTGGTCTGATTGATGCTGGTGCTGTAGCCGTACAGCGCACGGTAGGCGGCCAGCGGCGGCAGGCCGATGCTGATGACGTGCACGAAGCGCGACGCCTGCGCGTTCACATACGGCGTCAGGTACAGATGGTCGAACAGCAGCGTGGCCAGGTTGACCAGCGCGGCGGCGGCCAGCCCGATGCCGAGCGCCTTCCACAGCGACTGCCGCACCGCGTGCGGAATCGCGTCGAGCCGGCCGGCGCCGACATCGTGCGCGACGATGCTGTTAATGGCCATCATGGTGCCGGTCACGCTGACCATGATGATGGACCAGATCGACGCGCCCAGCGACACCGCCGCCAGTTCCTGCGCGCTGGCGTGGCCGGTCATGGCGACATCGGCCACGCCCATGCCGACGGTGGCCAGCTGCCCGACCAGCATCGGCCAGGCCAGGCGCCACAGCGCGGCCGCTTCGATGCGGATGGAGGGCAGGGTGAAGGAAGTCGGCATGGGCGGGGTGGCGTGAACGAAAGCTGCGATTCTACCGGCAATCGCCGCGGGCCGGCGAGCGGCGTTTTTGCCGTCGCCGGCGGCCTTCCCGGCCCGCCTACGCCGTGGCCGCGACTGGGCGGCGACGGCGCGCGACCACGCCGACCACGCCCAGCCCCGCCAGCAGCATGGCCAGCTGCTCCGGTTCCGGCACGGCCGACTTGATCGAGATATTGTCGACCGTCACGTCGTAGTGGGCCGGATCGTAGGAGTAGCCCGGCACCCGGGTATCGAACTGCACTTCATCGATACGCGACAGCACGTCCCTGAGCGTGGTGCCGGCGGGCAGGGTGTCGCCGTCGGTCGCCGAGTCATACACTTGCCAGCCCGATGCCAGCTCGGCGGCGCCGGTGTCGGCCAGGGTGGCGGAAAAATGGAGCGGGCCGGTGTTCTTGTCGAGCGCGCCCAGCATATGCCAGACGCTGAAGTATTTGCTGGCGTCGCCCGGGGTCGTGTACTGGCGCAGTTCGACCAGAAAATCGCGCGGATATTGCGCGCCGCCATCGTCGTCGCCGCCGCTGTCGATCGAGTGCGTGTTGACGTCGATGCCCAGGCTGACCGATTTGGACGTCGTGTAATCGCCCAGGAAACTTTGATTGCTCTGGTTCCAGAACATCGCTCCGGTGAAATAATAATTCATGTGCAGGCCCGGCGTGCCGTTGCCTGTGGAGTTGTCGATGACGCTGCCAGTGCCGTCGTCGCTCGCCAATGCCAGCCATCCCTGCGTTCCGCTGGAAAAGTCGACTGTGGTGCTTTGCGGCTTGGCCCATGCGCTGGCGCTTGCGACTGTCAATAACATAGCCAATATCGGTGCCTTGAACATTATCTATACCTTTCATTAAGTGATAGTCCTTATGCAGTTCGCTGATCGTGACGAGCAACCCTGTACAAGAAAATGGGAAGAGAAAATCTAGTTAACTTCTGTTCTTAGCGAATGTTTAGAAGCGTCGCCTCGACGCTGTTGATCGCCATCATGGTGCCGCTGACGGTGACGATGATGACCGACCAGATCGACGCGCCCAGCGACACGGCGGCCAGTTCCTCGGCGCTGGCGTGGCCGGTCATGGCCACGTCGGCCACGCCCATGCCGTCGCCGGCGGCCTTCCCGGCCCGCTTACGCCGTGGCCGCG
>NZ_JANXMI010000287.1 GCF_025354735.1 Rugamonas sp. | reverse complement strand
TCTTGGTACGACGGTCTTCGCGTTCATGTTCGGCAAACAGGCTGATCCGGGGCTTCATCATTGTGGTATTCATTGGTCGCGGGCTGATGCCAGAATTTTACCGAACCTGCGAACGGCAGGATAGGTTTCTAGAGGTACCCTAAATTTGCTCAAAAGAAAGGCCGCTTTTATTCTTGGTAAGAATTTCTAAAATTTGCTCTTTTGAATTACGTATTGCGGACCGCTCTATTATTTCTTGATAGGCCTGGAAGATACCAAGCAGTACAAGAAGAGAAAGCGCGGCGACGGTGAGTGTCCAAAATTTAACCCGGATCGCTGGAACGAGTGCTGGAACAAGCGCGGCGATGGCTAGTGCGAGTGATATGATAGCGATATAGCTGTCCATAATTATGGTAATCACTTTCAATAAAATTTATTAATTATTACTTGAAAATTGCGGCCGGGTCCACCGATGGCGATTATTGGCAGACAAAGGATAGAATTTCCGGCTGGCACCGGCCCGACCTCCTGCGCGTAGCTAGAATAGCATTTTTGCCTAAACGAAAATACACGGATTGTCACTTTCAAAGGCATGGCATGGGCGCGCGCCCTGCTCTCCCCGCCATCGAAAACTTCCGATTTTTCGCATTTGCCATTGACCTTGCACGGCACGGCCGGTATGATACGCCCCGTTGCAACGTTGCAGACTTGTTCTGTAACCCGCAGTGCCCACGTGGCGGAATTGGTAGACGCGCATGGTTCAGGTCCATGTGCCGCAAGGTGTGGGGGTTCGAGTCCCTCCGTGGGCACCACTACCGGATGAGCTGGAAAGAAAAAGCCGCAAACTTTCACGAGTTTGCGGCTTTTTCCGTTTGACACGGCGGCGGCGCGGCGGCACTTTTCAACATTTACTTTCCTAAAAGCAGAAAATGGCCCTTGACGGCGCGCGACCGCCCCCGTAAGATTCGGCCTCTGTTGCAGAACATGCAGCAGTGAGTAGCAAGCAGTTCAGTGCCCACGTGGCGGAATTGGTAGACGCGCATGGTTCAGGTCCATGTGCCGCAAGGTGTGGGGGTTCGAGTCCCTCCGTGGGCACCACTCTACCGAATACGCAAAAAAGCCGCAGACTTTCACGAGTCTGCGGCTTTTTTCATTGCCGTGCGTCTTCTTGTACTACACTGGCTCATCTCCTCCCACGCGCCGCCGCCCATGAAGCAGTCGCCGTCCTCCGCACCGCCGTCGACCGTGCTGATCGCGTCCAGCGCGCACTACGACGTGCAGCCCCTGCAGCAATTGCTGTCGCGTTACAGCTTGCAGATCCGTAGCGTCGACACCGGCGCCGCCGCGCTCGAGGCGGCCGGCGCCGGCGCGGTGGCGCTGATCCTGCTCGACGTCACGCTGGCCGGCAGCGCCAGCTTCGAGCTGTGCGCGCATTTGGCCCACGCCGGTCCGCACGCGCTGCCGGTGCTGCTCGTTTCCGCCCAGCCCAGCGCCGACGAGCAGCAACGCGCGCTGGCGGCCGGCGCCGTCGCCTATTTCGCCATCCCCTTCCAGGCCGAGGAGGTGGCCGAGCGCATCTTGCTGCAACTGGGCGTGCTCAGCGCCGATCCCGGCGGCCAGCAGCTGGCGCGGCCGCAACTGCCCCGGCTCGACGTCAACTACCGCACGCTGATGGCCGGTTCGCCCGACTGCGTGCTGTTGCTCGACCTCGACCAGCGCCACCTGGTCGAAGCCAACCGCAACGCCCGCAAGCTGTTCGGCCGGCCCGAAGCGCAGCTGTTGCAGCACGACCTGGCCGCACTGTGCCCGCCGCAGCAACCCGACGGCCGCGATTCGGCCGAGCTCATCGCCCACTGCATCGCCCAGGTGCTGGCCGGCGCCATCCGCGTGTTCGAGGCCAGTTTCCTGCACGCGGACGGCCAGGTGCTCGACTGCGAAATGCGCCTGGTGCTGCTCGACATGCCGCAGCAGCGCCTGCTGCACGTGCGCCTGACCGACGTCAGCGCGCGGCGCCGCGACGAGGCGCTGCGCAACGGCCAGAACCAGCTGCTGGAAATGATCGCGCGCGGCGACCCGCTGCGCGCCACGCTGGACCGGCTGACGCGGCTGATCGAGGCCCAGTCGGACGGCGTGCACTGTTCCGTGATGCTGGTCGACGCCGACAACCGCATCCGCGTCGGCGCCGCGCCCAGCCTGCCGGCCGCCTATCTGGACGCCATCGACGGCCTGGCCGTCGGCCCCGGCGTCGGCTCCTGCGGCACGTGCATAGACCGCAAGGAACAGGTGATCGTGTCCGACATCGAGCGCGACCCGCTGTGGACGCCCTACCGCCAACTGGCCGCCGGCCATGGCTTGCGGGCCTGCTGGTCGGCGCCCATCCTGCTCGACCAGGATACCGTGCTCGGCGCCTTCGCCATGTATTACCGCGACGTGCGCAGCCCGACCGCCGAGGCCCAGCGCCTGATCTCGGTGGCCGCCCACCTGGCCGGCATCGCCATCGCCCGCACCCGCCGCGAGGAGGAGTTGGGGCGCCACCGCGACCACCTCGAAGAACTGGTCGCGGCCCGCACCGTCGAGCTGACCCTGGCCAAGGAGCAGGCCGAGATGGCCAGCGAGGAACTGGCCACGGCGCTCGACAACCTCAGCCTGACGCAGGAGGAGCTGGTGCGGCGCGACAAGCTGGCCGCGCTCGGCGCCCTGGTGGCCGGCGTGGCCCACGAGCTGAACACGCCGATCGGCAACAGCATGATGGTCGCCAGCACCATGACCGACCACACGGCCGAACTGCGGCGCCAGTTCGCCACCGGCATCCGGCGCTCGGCGCTCGACGCCTACCTGGCCCACGCGGCCGAGGCGGAGGACATCATCACCCGCAATCTGCACCGCGCCGCCGAGCTGGTGTCCAGCTTCAAGCGCATCGCCGTCGACGCCGCCGGCTCGCAGCGCAGCACCTTCGAGCTCGACACCCTGGTCGCCGAACTGATCCTGCCGCTCCACGCCACCGTCAAGCACACCGCGCTGACGGTCGAGCAGGACATCGCGCCCGGCCTGACGATGGACAGCTATCCCGGCCCGCTGGGCCTGGCGCTCACCCATTTGTTCGACAACAGCGTCGTGCACGGCTTCGCCGGCCGCGGCGGCGGCACCATCGTGATCCGCGCCCGCCGCACCGACCAGGGCGAGATCGCGCTGTCGCTGGCCGACGACGGCGCCGGCATCGCCGCCGCCCACCAAAGCCGCGTCTACGATCCCTTCTTCACCACCCGGCTCGGCGCCGGCGGTTCCGGCCTCGGCCTGCACATCACGCACAACATCGTCACCGGCGTGCTGGGCGGGCGCATCACGCTCGCCAACGCGGCCGGCGCCGGCGTCGTCTTCACCTTGCTGCTGCCGGCGGTGGCGCCGCGATGACGTGGGATTTTCATGTGAAAAATATATTTCTCTTGCCACAAATTCAATATGGACGCGCCGTATAATCAAGACGCCAGTCTCACCCCGGGACCAGCCTACGCCTTAGAACGCGCCCCAGCGGCGCCATCAAAATCCGCCGTGGACCTCGCCGCCGCCCACTCGCCCCAATTCGCGCTTGCGCCACTGCGTTGCGAGTTTTGCTGCGCCGCCACCGAAGACGCCTTCCTGCGCCAGCACCTGGCGACCATGCAGGCCCAGCTGCGCATGACCTTTATCTGCTGCGCCGTGTTCTTCGTCGGCTTCGCCGTCTGCGACGCCGCCTGGCTGGGCCTGGTGCCAGCGCTGCTGGTGCTGCTGGCCGCGCGCCTGGCCGTGGCCGCCATCGCCCTCATCGGCATCGCGGTGGTGCGCCGCCATCCACTGTCGATCCGGCTGGCGCGGGCCGTCGCCAGCGTCGGCGAACTGGCCGGCTGCGCCGGTTTCCTGCTGATCGTCCTGCTGCGCCCGCAGCCGATGGCGCTGCACGCCATCACCATGTCCATCGTCCTCATCGTGCTGTATATGTACATCCCGAACCGGCTGATCCACGCCGCCGCCATCGCCGCCGCCACCACCGCCCTGTTCCTGGTGCTGGCGCGAGGCGTCGGCCGGCTGCCGGGCGCCGAGCTGGGCACGATGACGCTGCTGCTGACGCTGGCCAACCTGTTCGGCTATATCGCCGCGCGCCGCCACCAGCTGCTGTGGCGCGAGCAATTCAGCGCGCAAACGGTGCTCAAGAATTTGTCGATCCGCGACCATCTGACCGGCTGCTACAACCGCCGCCACTTGCACGCCCAGCTGCTGGAAACGGAAATCGCGCGCGCCCAGCGCTACAGCCAGAGCCTGACCGTCATCATGTGCGACCTCGACCATTTCAAGGACGTCAACGACCGCTACGGCCACTACGGCGGCGACGCCGTGCTGCAAGTGTTCGCCGGCCTGCTGCAATCGATGACGCGCGACAGCGTCGACAGCGTGGTGCGCTACGGCGGCGAGGAATTCCTGCTGATCTTGCCGGAGACGGATTTGGGCGGCGGCGTGCTGCTGGCCGAGCGCCTGCGGCTGGCCTTCGCCGCCGCGCCCATCGAGCACGAGCGCCAGGCCATCGACGCCACCGCCAGCTTCGGCGTGGTCAGCGTCGACTTCAGCGGCGTGGTCAGCGCCGCCGCCCAGCAGCGCATGATCGCCTGCGCCGACGAGTTGCTGTACGCCGCCAAAAAAGCCGGCCGCAACCGGGTCTGTTCGCGCCAGCTGCGCTGACGCCGGCGCACGGCGCGGCCCGTTACCAGATAGCCGTTGCGGAAACCGGGTTCTTGCGAAATAATGGGGCCACAACAACAGGGCCCAGCCCGACCCCGCAAGGCCAGCAGTCGCAGGACGCTCGAGACTAAGCAGTATCCATCATAACGAGGAGACCCCATGTTTACGAATCCGGAACAATTTGCCAACGCCACCAAAGCCCTGTTTGAATTCCAGCTTGAAACCTTCAACACCCTGACCAGCAAGGCGGTCCAGGGCGTGCAGCAAGTGGTGGAGCTGAATATGGCCACCGCCAAGTCGCGCGTCGAAGAAAGCCTGGCCCATGGCAAGGAATTGAGCCAGACCAAAGATCCGCAAGCGGCGCTGAAACTGGCCGCCGCCAAGACCCAGCCCGGCATGGCCGGCGCCGCCGCCTACAACCAGCAGCTCGGCCTCA
Organism: Rugamonas sp.; assembly: GCF_025354735.1. GTDB lineage: Bacteria > Pseudomonadota > Gammaproteobacteria > Burkholderiales > Burkholderiaceae_D > Rugamonas. Next base: position 40,632 of record NZ_JANXMI010000287.1, on the reverse strand, counting down.
TCATCGCCGACATCCGCGAAGAATTCACGCGCGCGGCCGACGCCCACATGACGGAAGCGAAAAGCACGCTCAGCGCGCTCATTTACGACGTCACCAAAAACGTGCGGCCCGGTTCCGAAAACGCCGTGCAGATCGTCAAGGCCGCCATCGACAACGCCTTCAACGGCTATGAACAGGTGACCAAGGCCACCAAGCAAGCCGTCGAAGCGGTCGAAACGCAGGTCGCCAAGGCGGCCGCGATGGTCGAGCCGGCCGCCGACAAGGCGGCCAAGCAGTAAGGCCGCCGAGATCCGACGACCTCACCCGGGGTCGGAGCGGAGCACCAGGCTAGCTAATTCGGGGGCAGACCACGGTCCTGCCCCCGGTCCAGACCCCGACGTCACGCCGCTGGCGCCCCACGCGCTCACATCCTCACTCCCCCATCCCGCCACGAATTCGCTGTGCATCCAGCCCTCGACACGATATACTGTACATAAACACAGTTAGCGCGCCGCCTACAATGATGACAGTTCTGGAAAACGAGTTTTATTACCTGGATAACTTCCATCGGGTCCTGACGTGGATCGCCGAGCGCTACAGCGACCTGCTGAGCGCCGACGAATCGGCCTTCCTCGCCGACTTCCCCACCCTGCCGCAAGCGGCGCGCGCGCTGTTCGTGCGCATGGTCATGCGCAAGGGCGAGCTGTTCCGCGCCAGCAAACTGGTTTATGCCGAAATCGGCAATCCCCACGACGCCGCCCTGCCGCTGGCCGCGCGCGGCCTGGTGGAAAACGATCCCGTCCTCACACTGGAGCAGTTGTTCGAGCTGCTGCAAAAGCCGGAAATCGGCCAGCTATTCCATTTGTCGGCCCACCAAAAAAGCCTGCGCAAGACCGAGCAGCTGGCGGCGCTGCGCGCCCGCTACGACGGCGAGCACCGCTATTCCACCTGGCATCCGCAGTCGGGCGACCACGTCTACCGCATCGCCTCGCAAGCGCTGTGCGACCGCCTGCGCCTTATCTTCTTCGGCAACCACCACCAGACCTGGACCGAGTTCGTGCTGTCCGACCTCGGCATCCACCAGTATGAAAAAGTCGAATTCTCGCCGGCCGCGCGCGGTTTCCGCAGCCGGCGCGACATCGACGACTATCTGGCCCTGCACGCATGCCGCGAACGCTACAACAACGGCGAGGCCGTCGCCGACGTGCTGCGCGACCTGCCGCCGGCCGCGCCCGACAACGACTGGCTGCGCAGCCGCCGCGACAAGCTGCTGTTCCAGCTGGCCCAGCATCTGGAAAAGCTGCGCGACTGGCCCGCCGCCCACGACGCCTACGCCGCCTGCGCCTATCCCGGCGCGCGCGCCCGCGCCATCCGCGTGCTGGAAAAAGACGGCCGCCACGCCTACGCCTACGCGCTGCTGTGCGCCGCCCGCGAGGCGCCCGAAAGCGCCGCCGAATCGCAGCAGCTGCTGCGCATGGCGCCGCGCCTGGCGCGCCGGCTGGGCCACGCCAGGCCGGCGCGCGCCGTGCCGGCCACGGTGAGCCGGCTCGACGTCAGCCTGGCGCAGCCGGCGCAGGCGGCCTACGTCGAACTGCTGGTGCGCGACCACCTGACGCGCGCCGACGCGCCGGTCTACTACGTGGAAAACTCGCTCATCAACTCCCTGTTCGGCCTGCTGTGCTGGGACGCGATTTTCAGCGCCATTCCCGGCGCCTTCTTCCACCCCTTCCACCGCGGCCCGGCCGATTTGCACAGCGCCGATTTCCAGCGCCGCCGCGCGCAACAGTTCGCCGCCTGCCTGGCGCAGCTCGATGGCGAGCTGTATCGCGCCACGATACAGGCCAACTACGCCGCCAAGGCCGGCATCCAGTCGCCGTTCGTGTACTGGGAAGCGCTCGACGCGCAACTGATCGCGCTGGCGCTGTCGTGCATCCCGGCCGCGCACCTGAAAAAATCGTTCGAGCGCATCCTGCTCGACATCAAGTCCAACCGCAGCGGCTTCCCCGACCTGATCCAGTTCTGGCCGGCCGAACGGCGCTACCACATGATCGAAGTCAAAGGCCCCGGCGACTGCCTGCAGGACAACCAGCTGCGCTGGATAGACTATTGCGCCGAACATCAGATGCCGATCTCGGTCTGCTACCTGCAATGGGCCGATTGAAGTGAGCGACGGCGCGCGTCCGGCCTCGGCCACGGCGGCCGGCTACACCGTCGCCGTGCGCGCGCTGTGCGAATTCACGGCCAAGGCGGGCGACCTCGACCTGCGCTTCACGCCCTCGCCCACCGCGCAGGAAGGCATCGCCGGCCACGGCGTGGTCGCGGCGCGGCGCGGCGAAGCCTATGAAAGCGAGATCGCGCTGAGCGGCGACTTCGGCCCGCTGCACGTGCGCGGCCGCGCCCACGGCTACGACCCGCGCCGCAACCGCCTCGAAGAAATCAAGACCTATCGCGGCGACCTGGGCAAGATGCCGGCCAACCACCGCGCCCTGCACTGGGCGCAGGTGAAAATCTACGGCTACCTGCTGTGCGCCGCGCGCGGCCTGACGGAAGTGAAGCTGGCCCTGGTCTACTTCGACATCGGCACGCAAAAGGAAACCGTGCTGCAAGACGATTTCGAGGCCGTCGATTTGCAGGACTACTTCAGGCAGCAGTGCGGCCTGTTCCTGCAATGGGCCGAGCAGGAGATGCGGCACCGCAGCCGGCGCGACGCGGCGCTCAAGGCCATGCCCTTCCCCCACGCCGACTTCCGTCCCGGCCAGCGCCAGCTGGCCGAAGCGATGTACAAAGCCAGCGCGCGCGCCTGCTGCCTGCTGGCGCAAGCGCCGACCGGCATCGGCAAGACCGTCGGCAGCCTGTTCCCGCTGCTCAAGGCGAGCGCCGAACATGGGCTCGACAAAGTATTCTTCCTGGCCGCGAAAACTTCGGGCCGGCAAATGGCGCTCGACGCGATCCGCATGATCCGCGACGGCGCGGCGGCGGCCAACACCGATGACGAAATCGGCACAATCGACACCATCGACACCATCGACGCCATCGATGCGGCGGACGACGCATCGACCACTTATCCGCTGCTGCCATTGCGCACACTGGAACTGGCCGCCAAGAGCAGCGCCTGCGAACATCCCGAGCTGGCCTGCCACGGCGAATCATGCCCGCTGGCGCGGGGCTTCTACGACAAGCTGCCCGCCGCGCGCCAAGCCGCTTTGAACGCGCCCATATTGGATAAGGCTTCCCTGCGCACGATCGCGCTCGAACACCAGGTCTGCCCCTACTATCTGAGCAGCGAAATGGCGCGCTGGTGCGACGTCGTCATCGGCGACTACAACTACTACTTCGACGTCAGCGCCATGCTGCACAGCCTCACCGTGATGAACGACTGGAAGGTCAGCGTGCTGGTCGACGAAGCGCACAACATGGTCTCCCGTGCGCGCAAGATGTACTCGGCCGAACTCGATCACGCCAGCCTGCGCCTGCTGCGCAAGGTGGTGCCCGAGGCGCTGAAAAAATCGCTGGACCGCTTGCACCGCCAGTGGAGCGCGCTGGAAAATGAACAGCAGGACGATTACGCCTGCCACGCCACGCTGCCCGAAAAATTCATGATCGCGCTGCAGGGCGCCACCACCGCCATCTCCGACTACCAGGCCGACCATCCCGGCTACGCCGACGCCGACCTGCAAAATTTTTACTTCACCGCCCTGCTGTTCGCGCGGCTGGCCGAGAGCTTCGGCAAGCACTCGCTGTTCGACATCGCCAGCAGCGCGTCGGCGGCGGGGCGCGCCAACTCGCTGCTCTGCATCCGCAACATCGTGCCGGCGCCGTTCTTGCAGCAGCGCTTCGACAGCACCCACAGCAGCGCGCTGTTCTCGGCCACGCTCAGCCCCTGGAACTATTACAGCGACATGCTGGGCATGCCGGCGACGACGGCCTGGGTCGACGTCGAATCGCCGTTCATCGCGCAGCAGTTGTCGGTGCAGATCGCCGGGCATATTTCGACGCGCTACCAGCACCGCCAAAAGTCGCTGCAACCGATCGCCGATCTGATGGGCGCCCAGTACGCCCGCGATCCCGGCAACTACCTGGCTTTTTTCAGCAGCTTCGATTACATGGAAAAAGCGGCGGCGCTGTTCGCCGAGCGCCATCCGCAGGTGCCGCAGTGGCGCCAGTCGCGCCGCATGGACGAAGCGGAACGGGCGCAATTCCTGGCGCGCTTCACGGCGACCGGCAGCGGCATCGGCTTCGCGGTGCTGGGCGGCTCCTTCGGCGAAGGCATCGACCTGCCGGGCGCGCGCCTGATCGGCGCCTTCATCGCCACGCTCGGCCTGCCGCAACTGAACCCGGTCAATGAACAGATCCGGCTGCGCATGGACGCCATCTTCGGCGCCGGCTACGACTACACCTATCTGTATCCCGGCTTGCAGAAGGCGGTGCAGGCGGCCGGACGCGTGATCCGCACCACCTCCGATCGCGGCACCGTGTTCCTGATCGACGACCGCTACGCCCGGCCCGAAGTGCGGCAGCTGCTGCCGTCGTGGTGGCATGTAGAAGACTGCGTGCGCCCCGCGCCGCCGAGTTAGCGTCGATTCGAGGTCGCGTAACTCGGGGTCGGACCACAACGACCACGCCTATTGAATCACACTGCGGATTTTCTGATACCCGCTGCGGCTGATCGGCAGCCTGCTGCCATCGTTGAGAATCGCGACGTGGCTATCCTTGGTGGCCTGCTCGATGCGGCTCACGCACTCGATGTTGACGATGTAGGAGCGGTGTATGCGCAGGAACTGCCGCGCGTCGAGCTGCGCCTCCAGCTCCGACAGCGTCTGATGCTTCAGATACGATTTGCCTTCCGAGCGGATCTGCACATAATCGTCCTGCGCCTCGATGCAGGCGATCTTCTCGCTGGCGATCACGTGGACCCTGGCGCCGTCGCGTATCAGCACGCGGCTCAAGGGCCGCTTGCGCGTCGCCGCCTCGCGCACCAGCGCGCCGACCGCGCCATCATCGGCGGCGCCGCCGCGCGCGTGGGCCAGCGCCTGGTCGAAGCGCTGCTGGCTGAATGGCTTGAGCAGATAATCGAGCGCGTGAAACTCGAAGGCCTTGACCGCGTACTGGTCGAAGGCGGTGGCGAAGATGTAGCGCGCCTTGCCGCCGGCCAGCTCCGCCACTTCAAAACCGTCCAGCTTGGGCATCCGTATATCCAAAAACACCAGGTCCGGTTCCAGCTCCACGATCGCCTTCACGGCCTCGTAACCGTTGGCGCATTCGGCCACGATGTCCACGTCCGGATGTTCGGCCAGATACTCGCGCACCACGCCGCGCGCCAGGGCTTCATCGTCCACGATTATGATGCGCATGCTGCTAGTCTCCTTCCTTCAATACGGCCGGCATCGCGATCGCCACGCTGAAACTGGCCTCCTGGCGCGACCAGTGGATGCTGGCCTCGTGCTTGTAGGCGCCGCTCAGGCGCTGGCGCACATTGTTCAAGCCGATGCCGTGGCCGCGCGCCGCCGACGTCATCCCGGGATCGATGGCGTTGACGACGGCGATGTGCAGCACCGACCCCGCGCGCCGCGCCGACACGCGAATCGCGCCGCCCTCGGGCAGGTTGCAGATGCCGTGCTTGACGGCGTTTTCCACCAGCGGCTGGATGATCATCGGCGGCACCATGCAGGCGGCCGCGCCCTCCTCGATCTCCTCCTCGACGATCAGACGCGCGCCGAAGCGCACCTGTTCGATCGCCAGGAAATGGCGTATCAAGGCCATCTCCTCGCGCAGGCTGACTTTTTTATGCGCTTCCATGCCCAGGCTCTGGCGAAAAAAACTGGCCAGTTCCAGCGTCATGCGGCGCGCGCCCTTCGGGTCTTGCGAGGTCAGCGCGCTGATCGAATTGAGGCTGTTGAACAAAAAGTGCGGATCGATCTGCGTGCGCAGCATGCGCAGCTCGGCCTCCTGCGCCAGCAGCTGCGCTTCCAGCCCGCGCCGTTCGGCCGCCTGCGCGCGCACGAATTCGATCACCAGATAATGCAGCGCCGCCGCGAAGCCGTACAGCAGCACGCCGAGGCCGACGATCAGCGCCGACAGCTGCGGCGTGAGCGCGATGCCGGCCCAGTCGGCGCCCGGCAAGCGGCACAATGCGTTCCACGCGGCGCCCAGCGCCAGCAACAGCACGCCGGCCACCAGCGCCGCCACCGCGAACACCAGCGCGATGGAACGCGCCTTGCCGCCGCCCAGCGGAAAGGCGCGGCACAGATAATAGGCCGAGTAGCCGGCCGCGAACGCGTACACCAGGTTCACGGGCACGGCGAACAGCAGCGCGTTGCGCAGCGGCGCCACGCCGGCCAGCGCGATCACGCCGCCCTGCGCCGCGCCCAGGCACAGCCAGACCAGCAGGTAGATGGCCACGCCGCGCCGGCTGGCGAACAATCCCTGCATCAGTTGCGCACTTCCAGGCCGCCCATGACGACGCTGCCGGTCACGCGCAAGCGCTGGCTGGTGTTCGGCGGATTGGCGGTTTTTTCCTCGAAGCCGCCGAGGATGGGCATGCCGTGCAGGCTCACGCTCCAATCGGGCGGCACGCGGATTTCTATGCCGCCGAACAGCGCGAAGACGTGCAGTTCGGCGTCGCCGTTGATGGTGCAGTCGCGCAGGTCGAGCTGGCAGCCGGCCATGACGACGGTGATTTCGCCGCCACGAAAATCGGGCGCCGCGACGCGCCGCGAGAAGCCGCCCATCACCGCCGTCACGCGGATCACCGAGTCGTCGTCGCTGGCCTGCATGCGCGGCGACTGCGGCGGCATCGACGACGGCTCGAACACGCGCCGCCCGGTGACGGAGCGGAACACCACCGACAGGCCGACCAGGATCAGCGCCAGCGGCCACAGGGTGTTCCAGCCGACGTAGAAGAAGCCCAGTTCGTGCAGCGTCATCAGGCCGCCGACCAGTATCATGCCACCGCCGACGACGGCGCCGGCGACGCTGCGCGTTTGCAGTATCTTGACGATGCCGAAGAAGATGAAGGCGGTCGGCCAGAAGTGGATGGTGTAGCGGATGTCGAGCAGGCCCAGATTATCGAGCAGGCACAGCAGGCCGATGCCGATGACGCAAAAGCCGATGACGATCTGGGTCGGCGCGCTGTATTCGCGGTGGCGGTGTCGCATGATGTCAGTGCTCCCTTTGCGAGATGAATTGTTTTTCCACGGCGGGCCGCAGCACGATGCCGACGCCCCAGGCGATCAGCAGCGCCGGCCAGGTGTCGGCGAAGTTCACGCCCCACAGATGCTCGAAGGAGATGTACCACCAGGCGGCGAAGAAGACCTCCCACAAGCCTTTGAGGAAGCGGCGCGGCGTGGTCGGCGCGATCAGCTTGTTGATGCCGAAGGCCGCCATCAGCCAGGGCCAATAGTGCCAGATGTGGGCGAAGTCGAGGTCGACGTCGAGATCCAGCATGTCGAAGCGGTCGAGCAGGTAGACGACGCCGACGACGATCAGGACGATGCCCCAGACCAGCTGATGGCGCCAGTGTTGTTCCGGATTACGGTTCATGTGTGTCTCCGTTGAGTGGATGAGCACACGATACGCGGGAATGGGCGGCGGCGAAACCGCTTTTCGGCCAATGGCGGGGAAGTGCCGGTGAACGGCGAAAGGAGCGAAAGGGGAGAAAGGGGACGCGAGGGAGAGCAAGCGGCGGCTTGGACTCGCTCCATGCGCGCGCGCCGCCAAAAACAAAAAAAACTCACGCCGTCGCCGGGGTGAGTTTTTTGGGGGGCCTCTCAGGAGCGGCCGCCGTTGCTGATCTTTTGCTCGAACATGACCATGCCCCAGCCCAGCTGGCGCCGGATTTCTTCCGGCGTAGGCGGTGGCTTGACTTCGTGCGAGCGGCGCTCCAGATACGCCCGGACCAGATACTTGGATGGATGATTAGCCTGTGCCATGATGACCTCGCAGCGTAAATAATCAAACGAGCCAGTCGAGACGCCAGACACTGGCTGGAAATTGGTGCCGGTACTTGAGGCTACCGGCTTACCTGCTGATGAGCGCTATCGCCGTTACCGCCGGCGATGTGCATCAATCACACGTAGCCATCTTACGTTCGGCAGCGCCGCGTCACCGTTCGCTGCCGCACATAAGCGGATTTTTGATAGCGAGCCGCAAGCTACAATTTCTGCTGGAGGAAGTCGAGGAAGCAGCTGATGCGCTGCGCCAGCTGCGTGTTGCGGTAATAGACGGCGTGGATCTGCTGCCGGTAGCCGGTGTAATACGGTTCCAGCACCTTGACCAGGCGTCCCGCCTCGAGGTCGGCGCGCGTCATGAAGTCGGCCAGCCGCGCGATGCCCTGGCCGGCGATGGCCAGCTGGCGCAGCGTCTCGCCGCTCGACGCGCTCAGCGTCGGCGTGATCTGCAGCGCGTCGCCGCTGGCCAGGCGCAGCGGCCAGCTGTTGCCCTGCTCGTACTGGGCGAAGCCGAGCAGCGAGTGACCGTCGAGTTGCTCCGGCGTGGCCGGCGCGCCGTGCCGGGCGATGTAATCGGGACTGGCCAGCAGGTAGAGCGGGCTGGAAGTGAGCGGCCGCGCGTGCAGCGTCGAATCGTTCAACGCGCCGATGCGGATGGCGACGTCGGTGCGATGCTCGATCAGGTCCGCGATCTGGTCGTTGCTGGTCAGCTCCAGCCGGATCTCCGGATACATGGCGCGGAATTCGGCCACATGCGGCACCACGCAGTGCAGCATGAAGGGCGACGCCGCGTCGACGCACAAACGGCCGGCCGGCTTCTGGCGCCGGATCCGTATCGTTTCCTCGGCCTCCTCCATCGCCGCCAGAATCGCGCGCGCCTGTTGCAGGAACAGCTGGCCCTCCTCGGTCAGCTCCATGCGCCGCGTGGTGCGCGTGAGCAGCGACGTCGCCAGCTTTTCCTCCAGCCGCGACAGGCCGCGGCTGACGCCCGAGGTGGTCTGGCCCAGGTGCACTGAGGCCGCGCTGAGGGAGCCGCTGTCGACGACGGCGACAAAAATTTTCAGGTCATCGGAATGGATATCCACGCGCCATCCCCGCCGTCACGCCACGTACAGCAGCACCGCGCCGAAATGGCAGATGCTGCCGCCGAGCACGAACAAATGCCAGACTCCGTGGCCGTGCCGCACCTTGTGGTCGGTAGCGTAGAACACGATGCCGCCGGTATAGAGCACGCCGCCGGCGGCCAGCCACAGGAAACCGTCCCAGCTCAGCGCCGCGATCAGCGGCCGCGCGCCGATCACGCCCAGCCATCCCATCAGCACGTAGATCACCAGCGACAGCACGCGCGCGCCCTTGGCGAACCAGACTTCCTGCACGATGCCGACCAGCGCCAGCGACCAGACGATGCCGAACAGCCACCAGCCCCACGGGCCGCGCAGGCTCACCAGCGTGAACGGCGTGTAGCTGCCGGCGATCAGCAGGTAGATGGCGCAGTAGTCGAGCGTGCGCCAGACATCCTTGGCCGGGCCGCGGATGCTGTGGTAGAGCGCCGACGTCAGGTACAGCGCCAGCAGTGTGAACGCGTAAATGCTGAAGCTGACCACCTTCCAGGGATCGCCGCTGTGGGCCGCCATCACGATCAGCAGCGTGCCGCCGACGGCGGCCAGCGCGGCGCCGACGGTGTGGGTGATGCTGTTGAAGCGTTCTCCGTAATACATGCGTTTCCATTTCGGTCAGTGCCCACGGCGCGGCGCGCGGTCGGCTGTGGCATTGTATAGCGCAAAACCGGTTGACCGCCATGCGACACATGTCGCATAATCACCCCATTGGTCACATCACCGTCACTGGAGTTCTCATGTCCGCTACCCAAGCCATCCCCTCACCCGGCGAATTAAGCCTGCTCAAAGCGCTGTGGAAGCAGCAGCCGCTGAGCGCGCGCGAAATCCACGAACAGGCCGCCGACGAAGTGGCGTGGTCGTTTTCCTCGACCCGCAAGACGCTGGAACGCATGCGCGACAAGCAGATGGTGGCGCAAGAAGTGCTGCACGGTGTGCAGGTGTATCGGCCGCAGCTCGACAAGGTCGCCACGCTGGCCGCCTTCGCGCACGACTTCGGCCGCCGCGTGATGGAAATGGACAACCCGCTACCCGTCACCATGTTCACCGGCAGCAAACTGGTCGACCGCCACGAGCTGGAGGAACTCGAACAACTGCTGCAAGACTGGCCCGCCGACGAGGAGTAAGACCATGACCGACATCATCATCCTGAGCGGCCACGCCTGGCCGCTGCGTTTTTTACAGGCCAGTGTCAGCTGCGTGCTGCTCGGCCTCATCGTCTGGGCCGCGCTGCGCTGGGCGGCGCGCCGCTGGCCTATGCTGGCGGCGCAGCGCGCCGTGTGGCCGGCCGCGCAACTGACCGTCGCCGCCGCCTTCGCGCTGACGCTGGCGCCGCAGAGCGCGCGCTTCGGCATGCTGCCGGCGCTGCGCGGCGCCGCCGCGCCGGCGATGGCGATGGCAACGACAACGGCGACGGCGGAACCGATTATCATCGCCGGCGCGGATGTTCGCCTGGGCGCCGCGGCAGCCGACATGGCGAGCACCGGCGCCGCCGCACTTGACATCGCGGCCACGCCGATGCCGACGACGCTGTCGTCATCAGCCGCCACGCCGATGCCCGACGTGGCCCACCCAGCCCCGCAACCAACGCCGCCCGCCGTTGCAGGCGCCGCGTGGATGGAGTCGGTGGCGTTGTGCTGGATGTTGGCCTACGGCGCCGGCTTCGGCTACGCCGTCCTGCGCCTGCTGCGCGCGCGGCGGCTGTGGCGCGCGCTGCTGGTCGGCGCCACCGAACTGTCGCCGGCGGCGCTGCGCGAACACGGCGCGTTCACGCCGCCGCAACTGGCGCAGATCGCGGCGCTCAAGCTGGCCGTCCTCGAAACGGGCGCCGCGATTTCACCGATGCTGATCGGCGCCTGGCGACCGCGTTTGCTGCTGCCGCGCCATCTGCGCGACTTCAGCGCCGCGCAGCAGCACCTCATCATCGAGCACGAACTGACGCATGCGCGCCGCCGCGACCCGCTGCATCTGGCCCTCAGCTGCGCGCTGCGCACCGTCCTCTGGTTCAATCCCGCGCTGCGCTGGCTGGACCGGCAACTGGCGTGGGCGCAGGAACTGAGCTGCGACCAGCTGGTGCTGGCCGGCCGGCCGCAACACCAGCGCCAGCATTACGCCGCCGCGCTGCTGCGCCAACTGACGACGCAATCGGCGGCGCTGCCCAGCGGCGGCGTGGCCTTCGGCACCATCGACGGCGGCAGCGTGGCGGCCCGCGTGCGGCAGATGCGCCACAGAGCGATACCGTCGCTGAACCGCGTGGCGGCCTGCGCGCTGGCCGCCGCCATGGCCGCCCTGCTGGCGGCGGCCGCGCTGTTGCAGCCGGCCTACGCCATCACCGATGCGGCGCCGGCGGCCGCGCCATCGGCCACGGACACGAACGCAAACCTGACCGCCAACGCCGCCGCCGAAATCTGGCGCTACCCGCTCGACCAGGTGCGCGTCACCGGCTTTTACGCGGTCCAGCGCCGCGCCCTGCCGATCCACCACGGCATCGACTTCGCCGCCGCCCAGGGCACGCCGGTGCGCGCGGTCGCCGCCGGCACCGTCATCGCCGCCGGACCGTTCGCCGAGCATCAGGGCCGCTACGGCAACGTCGTCATGGTCGAACATCGCGGCCAGCCACGCTCACTCTACGCGCACCTCGGCAGCGAGGCCGTCAAGGTGGGCGACACCGTCAGCGCCGGACAAGTGATAGGCCACGTCGGCGCCACCGGTATCGCCACCGGTCCCCACCTGCATTTCGAGGCGCGCGAAGGCGATCAGCAGATCGACCCGCAACGAATGCTGGCCGGCCTCGATCAACTGGCCACGCCGCACGCGCTGCGCGTGCGCCGCCAGCAGCTGGGCCACTAGCCGCCGGCCGGCCGCCAGGCCTTCCCCATCGCGCCGGCGCACCCCGCCGGCGCACTCCAACGCGACGATACACCGCGGCCGTGGCCGCGGCCGGGAGCCGTGCCGCCCGCGTTTCGTCGCCGACACCGGCACCATGGACCACCCTCGATGCGCTACCGTTTACTTTTTTGCAGCACGCTGCTGCTGGCCGCCGCATGCGCGCACGCCGAAGACCCGCCCGTGATCGCGCAGGTGCAGGTATCCGGCAGCGGCGCCGACCAGCTGATACGGCAAGGCGACAGCACGCTGGCCGACGCGCTCAAGCGCCTGCCCGGCATCAGCATCGCCGGCGTGCCGGGCCAGGGCGGCGAGATCCGCATGCACGGCCTCGGCAACGGCTACACGCAGATCATGCTCAACGGCGTGCCCGTCCCGGCCGGCTTCGCGCTCGATTCCATCGCGCCGGAGCTGATCGAGCGGGTCGACATCGTGCGCGCCGCGACGGCCGACGCGAGCAATCAGGCGCTGGCCGGCAGCATCAACATCGTGCTCAGAAAAGCGGTGGCGCGCGGACGGCGCGAATGGAGCGCGGGCGGCGCCGGCGGCAGCTGGTCGCCTTTCTCGCCCACGCTGTCGACGCAGCTGTCGGACCGCGTCGACGATTTCAGCTACACACTGGCGGCGACGCTGACGCGCACCCGCAACGTCGCGCCGACCGTGGTCATCGATCGGCAACTCGACCCGCGCGATCAGCTGGAACTGCTGCGCCGCACGCCGCAAACGGAAGCGAGCCGCGACGACGCGCTCGTGATCGCGCCGCGCCTGAGCTGGAAGCTGGCCGACGGCGCCACGCTGACGTCGCAGAACTACGTCAACCTGCGCCACCTGGCCCACCACCACGTGGCCACGGAAACCGATATCGAAGGCGGCCCCAGCGACTTCCCCGACAGCGTCGCCGACTATGCGGCCAACAGCGCGGTGCTGCGCAGCGACGCCGACTGGAACCAGCCGCTGGCAAACGGCGCCACGCTGGACGTCAAGCTGGCCGTCAGCGCCAGCCGGCGCCGCGCCCGGTTCCGCTTCGACGGCGCCGACCTCGCCGGACAGCCGAGCGGCCGCCACGACGTCGCCTCCGGCCCGGCCGAAGACAGCGTCACCGCCAGCGGCAGCTATCGCCTGCCGTTGGGCGAGCGGCAGGCGCTGGCCTTCGGCTGGGACGGCAGCCGCGCGCTGCGCCGCGAGTACCGCCGCGAACAGCAGTACGGGGCGACGGGCGCGCCGCTCGACGCCAGCGACGCCAGCTACCAGGCCACGGTCACGCGCCTGGCCCTGTACGCGCAGGACGAATGGGACATCACGCCGCGCTGGTCGCTGTACGCCGGCCTGCGCCGGGAGACCCTGGCCACCGTCACCGCCACCGTCGCGGCGGCGCCGGCCGACACCCGCTCCGGCGTCTGGAGCCCGTCACTGCAGGCGCTCTACAAATTGAGCGGCCGCGACCAGCTGCGGGTGGCGCTCAGCCGCAGCTACAAGGCGCCGAAGCTGGCCGACCTGGTGCCGCGCCGCTACACCACCGACAACGCCAACAGCGCCACCAATCCCGACACGCAAGGCAATCCCGCGCTGCGGCCGGAACTGGCGTGGGGACTCGACGCCGCCGTCGAACATTATCTGGGCCGCGACGGCGCCACGGGCGGCGCGCTGCTCAGCGCCAGCGCCTATGCGCGGCGCATCGGCGACGTCACGCAGCAGCGGCTGTATCAGAGCGCGGGCGTGTGGATAGAGTCACCGGTCAACGACGGCAAGGCCAGCGTGCGCGGCATCGAACTGGAAGCGAAGCTGCCGCTGCAAGCGGTCGCGGCGCAGGCGCAGGCCGTCGACGTGCGCGCTAACGTCGCCCGCAACTGGTCGTCGGTGGACTGCGTCGCGGGGCCGGACAACCGGCTCGATGGCCAGCTGCCCTTGAGCGCCAACCTCGGCCTCGACTACCGGCTGCGCGCGGCGCCGCTGACCGTCGGCGCCAGCTTCAATTTCCAGGCCGGGGGCGCGGTGCGCGTGTCGTCCAGCCTGAGCACGGACAGCTCGCCCAAGCGCGGACTCGACCTGTACGCGCTCTATCGCGGCGGCGACAACACGCGCCTGCGCGTCAGCGTCGCCAACCTGCTGAGCCAGCCGCACAAGGAGCTCGTCAGCTACAGCGACGACAGCGGCACGCTGCGCAAAACCACGCGCGCGCCGACGTCGGCGACGCTGCGCATCTTGATCGAACATCCGTTTTGAAGGGAGGGGGAACTAGTGGACGTAACGCGCGACGAAGTACACCGCGGCGGTGAGCGCGGTGCAGATGCCGGTCAGCCAGGAGAGATATCGCCAGTTCTGGTCCAGCATCGCCTTGGCCAGATCTTCCTTGCTCACATAATTGGCGCGTATGACGGCGACATCAATTTTTAACATTTCTGCCGCCGTTTCGATGCGGACCAGCCGCGCATCCAAAGACGATAAACTTGGCGCGGCGGCGGCGGTTATCGGCATCATTTTTCGCACTCCCATAAAATTCCATGATTGGCACAATAGCGGCAAATGTCAAGCGCAGCGCGCCTGCGGGCCGGCCCGCATCAAGCCGCGCCCGGGCCGCCGGCGCCGATGTGGTATGTTGCTGCGCATGACGCACACTCCCTCACAATATCAGCGCTGCATGGTGATGGCCGGCGGCGGTTTTCGCTTTGGAATTTATCTCGGCATGTACGAGGCGCTGCGGCAATCCGGGCGCGCGCCCGACCTGCTGCTGGCCAGCTGCGGCGGCGCCATCGCCGCCACCATCATCCGCAACCTGCCCGACGACGACGCCCGCCGCGCCTGGCTGACGTCGCCCGAGATGTACCGTTTCTGGTGCGGCCTCAAGTCGACCCGGCGCGCCAACCTGGCCTTGACGCTGCTGCGCGCGGCGCGTCGCCGGCTGTCGAAGAGCCCGGCGCCGCTGATCCCGGACCTGTTCACCGACTACCTGTTCGAGATCCCGCCGCAACTGCCCTTCCCGCCCGAGCCGGCCACGCCGACGGTCGACGTCGCCATCCTCGGCGGGCGATTGCTTTTCGGCCCCGCCGATGTCGGCCAGCCGCGCGCCGGCCGCAAGCTGTACGCCGAAACCGTGTTCTGCGGCGCCCGCGCGGCCGCGCTGCTCGACGGCATAGCCTCGCCGCTCAGCGATCCGCGCTGGGGCGACCACGCCGTCGCGCCCGAGCTGCGCACCGACACCGGCGTGCCGGCGGCGGCGGCGGCGCGCATCTCGATCGCCGACATGTTGTACTTCCGCTGCCAGCCCTACGGCGGCCACGAATACATAGGCGGCGTCGTCGACCTGTTCCCGGTCGAAATCGCGCGCCGCCTGGCGGCCGAGGTGGTGCTCGAATTCAAGGAAGCGTTCGAACAGACTTTCTCGATTCCCGCCTGGCGCAGCGTGCTGGGACTGGACGGCAACGCCCGCCTGCGCCATGCCAACAGCCACTTGGCCGACATCCGCATCGACTCCTCGGATGTGTCGGCGACGCTGGCGCGCCAGCAGTTGCAGCAGAAACTGGACTGGCGCCGCAACCGCATCGAGCTGACCATGCCGGCCGACCACGCCACCTTCGCGCAGCACATGCAAGACCAGTGGCGATACGGTTACGAGCGCGGCATGGAAGCCTGCGCCCGGCCGCCGCGCCAGCAACCGACGGTGCGCGTCGCGAGCCCCCACAGCGCGCGCTGGTCCGGCGGCTGAGCGCGGAACGCGAAGCTGGGCTACACGGCGCGGCGCGACGACCGGCCGGGCTGACCCCGGCCCGCCGCGTTGCGGCGCCGGCCGGTTACGCCGCGCCGCCCGCTTCGGCCAGCACCATGTGCAGCGACTGCACCGCCGCCGACCCTTCGCCGACGCCGGCCGCCACCCGCTTGACCGAGCCGCTGCGCACGTCGCCGACGGCGAAGATGCGCGGCCGGCTCGTTTCCAGGAAGTGCGGCGCGCGTTCCAGCGGCCATGCGCCGGCCGGCAGCTGGGCGCCGGTCAGCACGAAGTTTTTGTCGTCGAGGGCGACGCAGCCGCGCAGCCACGCCGTGTTCGGCTGGGCGCCGAGGAACAGGAACAGGTGGCGCACCGGCAGCGGCGCCGGCGCACCGCCGCGCTGTTGCCAGTGTATCGATTCGAGCTGGGTCGCGCCGTGCAGGCTGACGATCTGGGTCTGCGTGTGCAGCGTGATGTTGCTGGCCGCCTCGATGCGCTGTATCAGGTAATGCGACATGCTCGCCGCCAGGCCGTCGGCGCGCACCACGATGTGCACATGGCGCACGTGGCCGGCCAGGAACACGGCCGCCTGGCCGGCCGAATTGCCGCCGCCGACGATGACGACGTCTTCGCCGGCGCACAGATTGGCTTCCATGAACGAGGCGCTGTAATAGACGCCGCGGCCCTCGAAGCGCTCCAGCTCGGCCAGGTCCGGCTTGCGGTAGCGCGCGCCGGTGGCGACGACGACGGAGCGCGCGTGGATCAATTCGCCGCTGTCGATGAAGATGTCGAAGGTGTCGCTGACGTCCAGGCACGAGAGCTTGACAACGTCGCACGGCACCGCCACTTCGGCGCCGAACTTGCGCGCCTGCGACAGCCCGCGCCCGGCCAGCGCCTGGCCGGACACGCCGGTGGGAAAGCCGAAATAGTTTTCGATCTTCGAGCTCGATCCGGCCTGGCCGCCCGGCGCCTTTTTATCGAGCACGGCCACGGACAAGCCTTCCGAGGCCGCGTACACGGCCGCCGCCAGCCCGGCCGGCCCGGCGCCGACGACCACCAGGTCGAAGCTGCGGTCGTGCAGATTGTCGGGGCTGAGGCCGATGGCGTCGGCCAGCTCGCGCATGGTCGGCCGCTTGAGCACCGTGCCATCGACCGTCACCACGGCCGGCATCTCGTCGGCCGTCACGCCGAAACGGGCCATGACGTCTTCCGTTTCCGGATGCACTTCGCGGTCGAAATAGGCCACCGGCTGGGCGTTGCGGGCCAGGAAGCCGCGCAGCTTGAGCGTGTCGCCCGACTGCTGCGAGCCGATCAGGATCACGCCGCCGCTCTGGTCGTTGATGAAGGAAACGCGGCGCAGGATGAAGGCGCGCATGATGGTCTCGCTCAGTTCGGCCTCCGTGATGACCAGCGTGCGCAGCGCCTCCTCCGGGATTTCCAGCACGTCGCAATCGGTCTGGGCGGTGGCCGTGGCGACGGCGGCGCGGCCGGCCAGCGTGCCGACCTCGCCGGTGAAGCGGCCGGCGCCGTGCGTGCCCATCACATAGGAACCGAGCGCCGAGCTGCGTTCCAGCCGTATGGTGCCGGCGATGACGACGTACATCGCGATATGGCGCTGACCCTGCGCGAACATCAGCTCGCCGGCCCGAAAGTGGCGGCGCTGCCCGTAACGGCTCATCAGCGCGAATTGCGCCTCGTCCAGCGTCGGAAACAGCTGGTGCATGCGGTTGGCGATGTCGACCCGGGTGGCCGGATTGATGGAGGAATTCTGGTTCATGCACAGTCTCGCTTTCTCGGCAACGGAAGCGCGGCCTGCGGCCCCGCAGGCAAGATCATAGCATCCGGCGCCGGGTCAAGCAGCAGCCATGGCGACGCGGCGGCCTCACGATAATCCGCGCGGCGGCGCGCGGATTTGATAACATCGCTACCCTCAACGCACACAGAGGAGTCCCCATGCAGCACATCCCACCCGCACGCTGGATCAGCGCCGCCGTCACCGCCCTGCTGCTGGCCGCCGTCCGGCTGCCGGCCGGCGCCGCCGACGCCGCCCCGGCCCACCTGGCCAACGTCACCATCCTGGCCACCGGCGGCACCATCGCCGGCACCGGCGCCAGCAGCACCACCACCATCGGCTACACTTCGGCCACGGTGGGCGTGCAGAGCCTGATCCAGGCCGTGCCGGAACTGGCCAAGGTGGCCCACGTCAGCGGCGAGCAGGTGATGCAGATCGCCAGCGAAAGCATGGACAACGCCCACTGGCTGACGCTGGCCAAGCGCGTCAACGCCCTGCTGGCGCAAGACAATGTGGACGGCATCGTCATCACCCACGGCACCGACACGCTGGAAGAAACGGCCTACTTCCTCGACCTCGTCGTCAAGAGCCGCAAGCCGGTGGTGCTGGTGGGCGCGATGCGGCCCTCGACGGCGCTGTCGGCCGACGGCCCGATCAACCTGTACAACGCGGTGCTGCTGGCGGCCAGTCCGGAGGCGGTCGGCAAGGGTGTGCTGGTGGCGATGAACGACCAGATCCACGCCGCCCGCGAGGTCAGCAAGACCAACACGTCGACGCCGGACACCTTCAAGACGACGGAACTGGGCATGCTCGGCTACATCCAGGGCAACCACCCGTTTTTCTACCGCCAGTCGACGCGCAAGAACACGGCCGACACGGTGTTCGACATCAGCCGCCTGGACGCGCTGCCGCAGGTTGACATCGTCTACGGCTACGCCAACATGCAGCCGACGGCGCTCAACGCCCTGGTCGCGGCGGGCGCCAAGGGCATCATCCACGCCGGCGTCGGCGACGGCAGCCTGGCCGCGCCCATGGTGCCGGCGCTGACGGCGGCGCGCCAGCAAGGCGTGGTCATCGTGCGCGCCAGCCGGGTCGGACAAGGCATCGTCGCCCGCAACGGCGAAGCCAACGACGACGCCCTCGACTTCGTGGTGGCCGACACCCTCAACGCGCAAAAAGCCCGCATCCTGCTAATGCTGGCGCTGACCAAAACCGCCGACAGCAAGGAAATCCAGCGCATGTTCTACACCTACTAAATCAGCGCGAGCGCCGGCCCGCCTCACAGCGCATCGACCAGCACCGCCTTGCTGGCGTCGGCCGGCTGCGCGCCCTCCATCACCAGCAGATGGCCGCCGGCGCCCGCCGCATCCAGGCGGGCCGCCTCGCGCACCGGTCCGATCATGGTGCCATTGGCCATCCCCTTCGCATCGGTCTTGAAGCTCGCCAGCGCCGCCGCCTGCCCGCTCATATAAACGGTATAAATCGTTTCCGGCTTGAGCTTGAACAGCGACACCTCCAGCGCATCGACCACGCCCAGATTGCGCGACACGACAAAGCCCTTGCCCGCCCCCGTCACCGGCTTGAGCGCGATATTGACCGCGTCATGATTCGCACGCGGCACCAGGTTGGCGGTGCCGGCCTCGCCCGCCGCCACCACGTGCGACAGGAACAGCAAGGCCTGCGGCGCCTGCCCGCCCGCCATGTGCGCGATCACCTGGTTGCTCGCGGTGTCGATCACGTCGACGCCGTCGCCATTTTCCAGCCCCACATAAACGCGGCTGCTGTCGTCCGACGTCCACATGCCGTGCGGCAGGGCCCCGGTGGCGATCGTCGCCACCAGTGTCGCTTCCTTGCCGGTGCTGTACACCTTCACCACATTTTCGCCGCCGATCGACACATACGCATAGACCGCGCCGCCGACCGTCGCGAACGACAAATGGTTGCTGATAAAGCCGGTGTCGATCACGCCCGTCACCTCCAGCGTGCGGGTATCGATGCGCGTGACCTTGCCGACGTCCTTGTGCGTCATCCACAGCTCCTTGAAGTCCGGCGTGAACTGCAGGAACGGCGAGAACGGGCTGACCACGCTGATCCGCTTGACGATTTCGTGCGTCTTCACGTCGATCACATCGACCGTCGGCGTGAAGCTCGACACCGCGAACGCCAGCTTCCCGTCCGGCATGAACTGCACCATGCCCGGTCCGACGTCGGTCTGGATGCGGCGCGTTTCCTTGAACGTCAGCGGATCGATCACCGAGATGTAATCCTCGCCGCGCACCACCACCCATACCTCCTTGCCGTCGGCGCTGAAGAAGCCTTCGTGGGGCGAGCGGCCGATGTAGGTCTTGCCTTTGACCTTGTTGGTCGCGGTGTCGATGAAGGTGACCGAATTGGAGCCGTTGGCAATCACCAGCAGCGTTTTATGATCGGGCGAAAAGCCCATGCCGTGCACATTGATCTCGCCGCGATACAGCGGCGAGAGCACGTCCGGGCGCGCGTTACCGAGCTTGATCTGGCCCAGCAGCGTGTTGGTGGCCGGGTTAAACACCGACACCGTATTGCTGTTCTGGTCCGCCGTGTAGACGCGGTCCTGCGCCGTCGGCAGCGCCCAGGCGGCGTTGACCACCAGCGCCAGCGCGGCGCCGGCGGCCGCGTGGTTGACCAGGTTGGAAAGTGTTTTCATGGTTGTTCTAGTCCTGTGGTGAAGTTAAGGATGGATGGCGCTTCAGCCACGCCTGCATGACGCGGATTTCGTTCTGCTGCTCGGCCACGATGCCCAGCGCGAGGTTGCGGATTTCCGGGTCGTCGGTGTAGAGCAGCACGGCCTTGGCCATGTCGACCGCGCCCTGATGGTGCGGCATCATCATCGTGATGAAATCGTGTTCGCTCTGGCCGTCCATCGGCGCCCGCCGCATGCCGTCGTCCATCACGGCCATGGCGTCGTCCATCAGCGCGGCGAAGGACTTGGCGGTGCTGGCCACGAACACCGGCTTGGTCGCCGGGTCCGACGGCGCGCCGTCCATGGACATCGCCATGCCATCGTGATGGTGTTGGTGTTCTTGCTGGTGCTCCTGCTGGTGCTCCTGCGCGCCGGCGTGGGCCGCGCCCAGGCAGATCGCCGCGCCAAGACTGGCCTGGCGCACAATGCGCAACAGCGACGATGATCGCGGGTATGATCGGTTCTGCATGACGGACTCCATGTGGGGTAGACGAAGCCAGTATAGAAAGCGCCGCCTGACGCCAGCATGACCGTCGCATTACAGTTCGATTACGGTCCGGCAGATGACGCCTTTGTAATCCACGGGCGCGGTAAAACCCCGCACAATGGGTCCACTCTTGAAAGAACACCATGCCTATATTGATCGTTGAAGATGAACCGAAGGCCGGCGACTACCTGCGCAAGGGTTTGCAGGAATCGGGCTACGTGGCCGACCTGGCCCGCAATGGCCCGGACGGTTTGAACCTGGCGCTGGAACGCGACTATGAACTGATCGTGCTCGATGTGATGCTGCCACAGATGGACGGCTGGACCGTGCTGCAAAAACTGCGCGAGCGCAAAGACACGCCGGTGCTGTTCCTGACGGCGCGCGACGACGTCGTCGACCGCGTCAAGGGACTGGAACTGGGCGCCGACGATTATCTGGTCAAGCCCTTCGCCTTCGCCGAACTGCTGGCCCGCATCAAGACGCTGATGCGGCGCGGCCCGGTGCGCGAGGCCGAAGTGATCCACCTGGCCGACCTCGAAATCGATGTGCTGAAACGGCGCGTCACGCGTGGCGGCGCCCGCATCGATTTGACGGCCAAGGAGTTCGCGCTGCTGCACCTGCTGGCCAAGCGCCAGGGCGAAGTGATGTCGCGCTCGCAGATCGCCTCGCAGGTGTGGGACATGAACTTCGATTCCGACACCAACGTCGTCGACGTCGCGATCCGCCGCCTGCGCGCCAAGATCGACGATCCCTACGCCGTCAAGCTGGTGCACACGGTGCGCGGCATGGGCTACCTGATGGAGCTGCGCGAATGACGGCGCGGCCGGCCGCCAAGAGCCGCCCGCCGCTGTCGATCACGCTGCGCCTGGCGCTGCTGTTTTCGGCGGTGGCGGTGGTCACCTTCGTCGGCGTCGGCGCCTATCTGTATCAAACGCTGGCGCGGCAGATGTCCTACCGCGACGACGCCGAATTGATCGGCAAGATCGCGCTGATCCGCCACATCCTCGGCGAAGCGCCGTCGATCGCGGAGATCGAGCGCGCGCCCCATCCGCTGCTCGACACCGTGTTCGGCCACGACGATTTCGTGCTGCGCCTGACCGGCCCCGATCAGAAGGTGCTGGTGCAAAGCGTGGCCGCCGCCATGCCGGTGCTGCCGCCGGCGGTGGTGCCGGCCGACCGCGAGCCGGTCATCGGCGACGTCCAGGACTGGACCCCGGCCGCCGGCAGCGGGCGCATGGTCAGCGCCATCGGCATGGTCGGCGGCGCCCACGGCCAGCCGCTGCAAATCACCATCGCGCGCCAGCGCTCCGACCGGCTCCTGATATTGAAGCGCTATGCCATCGATCTGCTGATCGCGGTCTGCGCCGGCGCCGCGATGGCGACGGCGTTCGGCTTCCTCATCGTGCGCCAGGGGATGATGCCGCTGCGCTCAGTGATCGGCAAGGCCAACGACATCAGCACGCACCGCCTCAACAGCCGCCTGTCGGTGCAGGACGCGCCGGCCGAATTGCAGGAGCTGGGCAGCGCCTTCAACGCCATGCTGGACCGGCTCGAAGACGGCGTGCAGCGCCTGTCCGGCTTCGCGGCCGACCTGGCGCACGACTTGCGCACGCCGATCAACACGCTGATGGTGGAAACCCAGGTGGCGCTGTCGCGGCCGCGCAGCGTGGAGGAATATCAAACGTTGCTGGCGTCGAATTCGGAAGAGTATGAGCGGCTGGCGCGCATGATAGAGAACACGCTGTTCCTGGCGCGGGTCGACAACGCGCAACTGGGCCTGCAGCGCGAGCAGCTCGACGCGCACGCCGAGCTGCGGCGCATCGGCGATTATTTCGAGGGGCTGGCCGAAGAAGCGGCCATCACCCTGACCGTCGACGGCGACGCCGGCGCCATCGTCAGCGCCGACGCCATCCTGCTGCAACGGGCCGTCGGCAACCTCGTGTCGAACGCGATCCGGCACACGCCGGCCGGCGGCGCCGTGCGGCTGACGGCGCGCCACGGCGACGGCGATGGCGGCATCGACATCGTAGTCTGCAATTCCGGGCCCGGCATCGCGGCCGAACATCTGCCGCATATCTTCGACCGCTATTACCGGGCCGACCCGGCGCGTTCGGCGTCGGCCCATTCGGCCGGGCTGGGACTGTCCATCGTGCGCGCCATCATGGAGCTGCACGGCGGCAGCATCGTCGCCGACAGCGTGCCGGGCGGGCAGACCACCTTCCGCCTGCGCTTCAAGGCCGCCGCCGGCTGACGCTCAGGGATAGCGCGGCCGGCGCATCTGGAACAGCGCGTCGGCGCCGATCTCGAAATAATCGGCCGGGCCGCCGCCGCGCAAAATCGGGTGGGCGGCGGCGGTGTCGTAGACGCCGTCCTTGAGCAGCTGCGGCGCGATATGCACGCCCACCACCTCCCCCAGCACCAGCCACGATCCCACCTCCTCGCCGGCCGTGTTTTGCAGCGCGATGATCTGCGTGCGGCGGCACTCGAACGACACCAGCGCCTCGGCCACGCGCGGCACCGAGACGATGCGCGAGGGCGCCGTCGCCAGGCCGGCCAACTGGAACTCGTCGACTTCCGGCGGCGCGGCGGCGCAGCTAGCGTTCATCGCCTCGGCCAGGGAGCGCGTGACCAGGTTCCACACGAATTCGCCGGTCTGCTCGATGTTGTTGAGCGAGTCCTTGCGGCCGATGCTGGCGAAGCCGATGATGGGCGGGGTGTAATTGAAGCCGTTGAAAAAGCTGTACGGCGCCAGATTGAGCACGCCCTGCGCGCTGCGCGACGAAATCCAGCCTATGGGCCGGGGGCCGACGATGGCGTTGAAGGGGTCGTGCGGCAGGCCGTGGCCTTGCGACGGTTGATAGAAATAGCGTTCGTCGAACATGGCGATTCTCGGTCGGGGCTGGGCCGATCATGTTAGCGCAAATCGCCGCGCATCGCGTCAATTGCGCAGGCGGCGGCGACTGCGCGATGGCGGCGGGCGCCGAAACCAGTCGGCGGCGCGGGCCATCGCAGGCCGCCGCCATCCGCCGCGATGGCGCTCAGCTCAGCGCCGAGTCGTCGCCCCAGCTGCCGTCGTCGACGGGCGCGTCGGCGCTGACGTTGTAGTCGGGCGTGTCGTTGTAATAGTTGTTGGTGACGGTGGTGCTTTCGTACGGCGGCGCGTAGTTGCCGCCATAGCCGCCGCCGGAGCCGAGGAAGCCGCCGCCGTCGCCGCGGTTGAGCAAATGCTCGATGCCCTGGAACAGGAACGCGCCGCCGGCCACGCCGGCGGCGGTGGTCGCCACATTACCGAGCACGCCGCCGAAACCGCCGCCGAAGAAGCCGGGCGACTGCGCCGCGTACATCGGCTGTTGCATCATCGGCTGCTGCATGGCTTGCATCGGCTGCTGCATGGGCTGCTGCTGCATCGGACGCTGCACGGCCGGCGTGCCCCAGTTGTCGGCGTCGAGGAAGCCGCGCGACGGCGCTTGCTGCCGCACCGCTTGCAGCTGATTTTGCAGCGTCGCAATTTGCGCGTTGGCGTTATTGAGCGCCTGCTCCATCAGCAGCGCGCGCTGCACCAGCAAATAGGCGGCATCGGGCTGCTGCGCGACGGCGGCGGCGATCATGGCGCCGGCCTGGGCATCCTTGGCGATGCCCCGCACCTGTATCAGCTGAGTCAGAAAATTTTGCAGGGACTGGGTTTCTTGCGGGCTCATGGTGGACTCCTGTGGACGTGGATGGCGACACTGGCCGGCGATCCGGCACGGAGGTGACAGTATGCGCCAGCTCGCCGCTTGCCGCCTTAATTGGTGCTGAAGCGCGCGCTTCCAAGGGCCGGCAAGAATTAACGGCCGGTAACGGGTCTATATATTTGTGAAACATTGCCATACTTCCCCGAAACAATTTATACAATTCCCCGCTTGCCGCCCGATTTGACGCGGTTTACGCTGGCAGCGAACCCGCCCTTTATGAAGATCGCCACGCCATGCCCACCCTGCTTGCCCAGTTGGTTTTTTGCCCCATGACGGAACCACCCACCGAAAAAGCCCTGCTGGCGTTCCAAAAAGACGCCGGCTGGTCCGTCACCCGGCGCGAGTCCGACACCATCCGCAGTCCCCACAGCCGGGCCCAATGGGTCAGCGTGGAATACCAAAAAGTCAGGATAGGCATCGCCCGTCTGGAGCTGGCGCCGCCCGAGTTCTGCTACGTGTCCGACCTGGTCATCAAGAGCAAATTCCGTCGCCTGGGCGTGGGCCGCTGGCTGCTGCGCCATATCGAGGATCTGTGCATCAAGCTGGCGATCCGCCGCATCCTGCTGCGGCCGGAGCCGAACAGCAGGGCCTTCTACGACAGCCTGTCCTTCGTCGACGATCCCATGGTGCCCAACATCCTGCGCAAGGATCTCAACCCCTTCCAGCGCAAGGTCCAGCTGGCGCACTAATTCGCCACGGCCAGCCGTGTATCGGCGCAGGACGTGGAAAAGGCCGCCCGCGGGCAGCCTTTTGGTTGATACGATTAATATCGTTTATACGATTACGCTTTCCAGCCGCGCTTGATTTCTTCCATCTTGTCGACGAAGGCCCGCGCGCGCGTGGTGACGGCCGCGTAGTCGCCGCTGGCGCCGGGCGCCGTCAGGCTGCTGCCGATGCCGACGGCGGTGGCGCCGGCGGCGAACCAGTCGGCCAGGTTTTCGACGGTCACGCCGCCGGTCGGCATCAGCGCCGCCTGTGGCAGCGGGGCTTTCAGCGCCTTGATGTACGACGGTCCGAACACTTCGGCCGGGAACACCTTGACGATGTCGGCGCCCGCTTCGAGGGCCAGGCCGATTTCGGTCGGCGTCATCGCGCCCGGCATCGACAGCACCTGGTAGCGCTGCGTCAGCTTGATGGTTTCGACATTGACGCTGGGCGAGATGATGAACTGGGCGCCGGCCA
Source organism: Rugamonas sp. (assembly GCF_025354735.1). Taxonomy (GTDB): domain Bacteria; phylum Pseudomonadota; class Gammaproteobacteria; order Burkholderiales; family Burkholderiaceae_D; genus Rugamonas. Next base: position 15,089 of record NZ_JANXMI010000287.1, on the reverse strand, counting down.
GAATCGCCGCGCGCGCCGTTTCAGGATCGAGCACCGTGCCCGCGCCCAGCATCACGTTGGCGCCGTGGCGCTCGCGCAGCGTCTTGATGACGCCGATGGTGTCGGGCGTGGTGAACGCCACTTCCAGCGCGGTGATGCCGCCGGCGATGCAGGCTTCGGCCATTTGCAGCGCCGCGTCAGGGGTGCCGGCGCGGACGATGGCGACCATGCGGCGTTCGAGGATGCCCTGGAAGATGGCGTATTTCAACATGATGTGACCTTTTCTATGAATACAGCGGGGTGCGGATTAATGCGACTCGCGCGGCACGGCCGAACCGCGGCAGCCGACCAGGAAGTCGAGGTCGACGCCTTCGTCGGCCTGCAGCACGTGCTTGATGTACATGGACTGGTAGCCGCCCTTCATTTGCTGCTCGGGCTCTTTCCATTCGGCGCGGCGGCGTTCCAGTTCCTCGTCGCTGACGTCGAGGTGCAAACGGCGGCCGTGCACGTCCAGTTCGATCATGTCGCCATCGCGCACCAGGGCCAGCGGACCGCCCATCGCCGCTTCCGGCGCCACGTGCAGCACGACGGTGCCGTAGGCGGTGCCGCTCATGCGGGCGTCGGAGATGCGGACCATGTCGGTCACGCCTTTTTCCAGCAGCTTCTTCGGCAGGCCCATATTGCCCACTTCGGCCATGCCGGGATAACCTTTCGGGCCGCAGTTCTGCAAGACCATGATGCTGTCGGCGTCGATGTCGAGTTCAGGATCGTCGACGCGCGCCTTGTAGTGCTCGATGTTGTTGAAGACCACGGCCTTGCCGCGGTGCTGCATCAGCTTCGGCGTGGCGGCCGACGGCTTGATGATGGCGCCGCGCGGCGACAGGTTGCCGCGCAGGACGGCGATGCCGCCCTCTTCCTTGAACGGCGCTTCCAAAGGATGGATCACGTCGGTGTTGAAGTTTTCGGCGTCGGCCACGTTGACGGCCATGGTGGCGCCGGTGACGGTCAGCGCCTCGCTGTGCAGCTTGCCCAGCAAGTCCTTGATGATGACCGGCAGGCCGCCCGCGTAGTAGAAATCTTCCATCAGGTATTTACCGGACGGCATCAGGTTCAGCAGGCACGGGATGTCGCGGCCCAAACGGTCCCAGTCGGCCAGCGACATGTCGACGCCGATGCGGCGCGCGATGGCGATCAGGTGGACCACGGCGTTGGTCGAGCCGCCGATGGCGCCGTTGACCATGATGGCGTTCTCGAACGCTTCGCGGGTCAGCACCTTGGACAGTTTCAGGTCTTCATGCACCATGTCGACGATGCGGCGGCCGGTCAGCTGGCCTTGCAGCTTGCGGCGCGCGTCGACGGCGGGAATGGCGGCGTTGCCCGGCAAGGTCACGCCCAGCGATTCGACCATCGCGGCCATGGTCGAAGCCGTGCCCATGGTCATGCAGTGGCCGGTCGACCGCGACATGCACGATTCGGCTTCCTTGAACTGGTGCAGCGTCATGGTGCCGGCACGCACTTCTTCGGAGAATTTCCAGACGTCGGTGCCGGAGCCGATCGGCTTGCCGCGGTAGTTACCGTTGAGCATGGGGCCGCCCGACAGCACGATGGTCGGCAAGTCGACGCTGGCCGCGCCCATCAGCAAGGCCGGGGTGGTCTTGTCGCAGCCGACCAGCAGCACCACGCCGTCGATCGGGTTGGCGCGTATCGATTCCTCGACGTCCATCGAGGCCAGGTTGCGGAACAACATGGCGGTCGGGCGCAGGTTCGATTCGCCCAGCGACATGGCCGGGAATTCGACCGGGAAGCCGCCCGCCTCCAGGATGCCGCGCTTGACGTGCTCGGCGAGTTCGCGGAAGTGGCCGTTGCACGGCGTCAGTTCGGACCAGGTGTTGCAGATGCCGATCACGGGACGGCCGTCGAAGGCGTCGTTCGGATGGCCCTGGTTCTTCATCCAGCTGCGGTGGATGAAGGCGTCTTTGTCGTCGCCGCCGAACCAGGCTTGGGAGCGGAGTGGGCGTTTGGTTTTAGGTGTGGTGCTCATAGTGTCTCGAAATAATTATAGGGCATGGGTGGGAAGCAGGCCGCGCTCGCGGGCGATGGTGATGGCGCCGTAGCCGGCCATGTCGGCTTGCTGCTCGTCGCTGACGACGATGCGCTTGCCGTAAAAGAATCCATTTTCCTGGATCAGTAAATTGAGTGCGTCGCGCAGCAGCGGCTTGCCGGTGATGACGATGGTGGTGTCGGGGCGCATCTTGATGGCGCTGCTGTTTTTCAGGGCCAGCATGTCGCCGCTGAGCACGGCGCCCATGAGGAAGTTGGCGCGGTCGTTGCGCTCGCTGGCCGTGAACAGGCCCAGCGTGCGCACGCTGAAGCAGGCGCGCGCCAGGCCGGTGCGCTGGGCCGACGCGGCGCCGGCCAGCACCATCTGCGGCACCAGCGTTTCGGCGAAGCCCGACTCCAGGGTCTGGCTGATGAGGGTGTGCTGGGTGATGGCCTGCAACAGCTCGCCGGCCACCGTGGTGGCGCAGCCGCAGATGCGGCGCTGGTCGTCCACGCTGACGAGCTTGGTGTGCGAACCCGGCATGATGAGCAGGGCGCGGCCGTCGAGGTCCAGGCGCTTGAGCAGGCCCACCACTTCGGTCTCTTCGCCGCGCATCATGTCCATCGCTTCGACGTTGTGCAGGCCGACCGGCTCCGAGTGGTTGCGCACGCCGGGAACCAGCCACAGCGGCTGCGAAAACACTTCCGGCATCGACAGTTCGACCATGCCGGCTGCCAATTCCTTCAGTCCGGCCGGGGCCGGCACGTGCGGCACTTCCAGCAGGCCCAGCGCGGAGGTGATCATGCCCGACGCCAGCGTCAGCGCCACGTCGCCGGCGGCCACGCCGCCCTTGGCCAGCGCGCCGTTGATGGTGTCGCGCACCGCCTGTTTCAGGGCCTTATTGTTGCCGTTGATGGCCGTGTCGCGCACGCCGACCTCGACTTGGACCTTGGCGACGAGCTTGCCATCGATCCACAGCGAACTGCGCGTGTTGGTGGTGCCGGCATCAATGGTGACAATATTCATGGAGTTTGGGTATCAAAGCATCAGGGAACACTGATGGTAAATCCGTGACCCATATCTTACCAATCAATTATTCGCCATATCCGATATCGATTCTGATATAGTTTGAGGATGGATACCCCGAACCCGAACTGGTTTTTACGTGCCCGCCTGAAAACGCGGCAATTGCTTTTATTGATAGCGCTGGACGAGCAGCGCAACATCCACCGCGCCGCCGAAGAGCTGCACATGACGCAGCCGGCCGCGTCCAAGCAGCTCAAGGATCTGGAAGACATGCTCGACGTCGAGCTGTTCGAGCGGCTGCCGCGCGGCATGCGGCCGACCATTTACGGCGAATCGATGATACGGCACGCGCGCATGGCGCTGACGAGCTTGTCGCTGGCGCACGAGGATATCGTCGCGCTCAAGTCCGGGCTGGCCGGCAAGGTCGAAGTGGGCATGATCATGGCGCCCAGCATGTCGCTGCTGCCGCGCGCGATTTCGCGCGTCAAGGAGCTGGCGCCGCTGCTGCGCATCGGCATGCAGATGGAGACCAGCAATATCTTGCTGGAACGGCTGCGGCGCGGCAGTCTGGACTTCATGGTCGGGCGCATCCTGGAGGAACAGCCGGACGCCGATTTGCAGTACGAGGAATTGGCCGATGAGCCCGTCTGCGCCGTGGCCCGGGTCGGCCATCCGCTGGCGACGGCCGTCGGCCTGAGCTTGCAGCAGATCTCCGGCGACGCCTGGATCCTGCCGCCGCAGGGCAGCGTGCTGCGCCACCGCTGCGAGATGATGTTCCGCAACATCGGCCTGCAACCGCCGTCGAACGTGGTCGACACCACGGCGCTGCTGCTCATCACGGCCCTGCTGCAACAGACCGACAGCCTGCACGTGATGCCGGTGGAGGTGGCGCGCTATTATGTGTCGCTGAATATCTTGACCATCCTGCCCATCCAGCTGCCGTGCCGCATGGATTCCTTCGGCATCATCACGCGCCGCAGCCACCTGCTGTCGCCGGGCGCCCGCGTGATGCTGGACGCGATACGGGTGGCGGCGGCCGAGATTTATTGAGCGCGGCGGCCCGATAAAAGCGCCGCGCAATAAAAAAGGGAGGATGGTCATCCTCCCTGCCCACATCTCGCTTATCTCACTGCCCGCTTACACGCCGAGGCGGTAAATCGTGGTCTGCCGGTAGACCTGCCCCGGCCGCAAAATCACCGCTTCCGCGTCGGGACCGTTGACCTGGTCCGGGAAGGCTTGCGCTTCCAGGCAGAAACCATCATGGATGGCGTAGGGCTCGGGGCGGCGGCCGATCACGCCTTCCAGATAATTCCCGCTATAAAATTGCAGGCCGGGCTCGGTGGTCGACACCGTCAGCGTGCGGCGCGTGGCCGGGTCGAACACGCGCGCCACTTCGCGCGGCTCGGCGCTGCGGCCGCCGCGCAGGCTGTAGCAATGGTCGAAACCGAGCGCATCCTTCATCTGCTTGTTTTTCAGCTGCTCATCGAGCCGCAGGCGCGGGCCGATGGCGGCCGGCTGGCGGAAATCGAAGGGCGTGCCGTCCACCGGCTCCACGCCCAGCGGGATGCCGGTCGAATCGATCGGCAGGTAGTCGTCGGCCGCGATCGACAGCAAATGGTCGCCGATGTCGCTGGCGCCGCCGTTCAAATTGAAATACGGGTGCGACGTCAGATTGACCGGCGTCGGCGCGTCGGTGCTGGCCTCGTAGACGATGGACAGGGCGCCGTCGTCGTTGAGCTCGTAGCGCACCGCCACCTTCAGCGTGCCGGGATAGCCGCCCTCGCCGGCCGGCGACTCCAGCGTCAGCGACAGGCCGGCGTCGTCCTGGCGCGCCGTCCATTCGGCCTGGTGGAAACCGGTGCCGCCGCCGTGCAGGTGATTGCCGCGGTCGTTGGGGTCGAGCTGGTAGTCGACGCCGTCGAGCGTGAACCTGGCGCCGTCTATGCGGTTGGCCCAGCGGCCCACCAGCGCGCCGAAATACGCCGTCGAGTTATCCTGGTAGCCGCTGCGGTCGGGATAGCCGAGCAGCACGTCGGCCATGCGGCCGCCGCTGTCGGGCGTGAGCCACGACACCAGCGTGGCGCCGCGCGCCGACACCAGCACGCGCATGCCCTGCCGGTTGCTCAGCGTGTACAAACCTTCTTCATTCGGGCGCGACATCAGCACCACCCCGCGTCGACGATGAATTCCTGCGCCGTGCACATCTTGCTGTCGTCGGCGGCCAGGAACAGGACCATGTTGGCGACATCCTCCGGCATCAGCTTGCCCGGCAGACACTGGTTCTTCTTGATGTCCGCCTCGCCCGCCGCGTCCAGCCACAGGTCGACCTGGCGCTGCGTCATGACCCAGCCCGGCGTGACCGTGTTGACGCGGATGCCGTGGGCGCCCAGGTCGCGGGCCAGGCCGCGCGTGAGGCCGACCACGGCCGCCTTCGACGCCGCGTAGACCGGATAGCCGCCGTTCTTGACGTGCCAGGAAATCGAGCTGACGTTGATGATGGAGCCGCCGCCCTTCTTCACCATGGCCGGCGCGACGGCCTGGCAGGTGAAGAACATGGGACGCTGGTTGATGGCGATGCGCTCGTCGTAATACTCGACGGTGACGTCGCCGATCTGGTGGCGCTGGTCGTTGGCGGCGTTGTTGACGAGCACGTCGAAGTCGCCCATCTGCGCGGCCAGTTCCCGCATCACCGTTTGCAGCCCGCCGATGTCGCCGATGTCGCAGCGGCGGAACAGCGGCGCCGGCAGCCCCTGCGCCGCCAGCCGCGCGCACAGCGCCACGCTGGCCTCGTCGGCGATGTCGACGAAGGCCACCCGCGCGCCCTGCGCCGCGAACGACGCCACCAGCGCTTCACCGATGCCGCTGCCGCCACCGGTAATGAAGACGCGCTTGTCTCTCAAACTGTTATAAGTTGTCGTCATGGGCGAGGTATGGCTTTATTTGGAGGACTGCACCAGCACGCCGTCCTTGCGGCGCCAGCCGGCGCTGTCGCCGACGTCGCGCAGTTCCGGCGGCAGCAGGGCCTGGGCCAGGTTCTGGTAGGACACCGGACGCAGGAAGCGTTGGATGGCGGCCGTGCCGACCGAGCTGCTGCGACCGTCCGAGGTGGCCGGGAACGGGCCGCCGTGCACCATCGCGGTCGCCACTTCGACGCCGGTGGGATAGCCGTTGGCCAGGATGCGGCCGACCTTGCGTTCCAGCACAGGCAGCAGCGTGGCGGCGGCGTCGATGTCGCCGGCGTCCATTTGCAGCGTGGCCGTCAGCTGGCCTTCCAGGCTTTCGGCGATGGCGCGCATCTGGGCCACGTCGGCGCAGGCGACGAACAGTGAGGCCGGTCCGAAGATTTCATCGGACATGGCGCGGTCGGCCAGGAAGGCGTCGCCGGTGGTCAGCAGCAATGCCGGCTGGCCGCGGCCCTGCGCTTCGGCGGCCGGCGCGCGGGCGACGATGCTCACGTGCGGGCGGCTGGCCAGGTGTTCCAGGCCGCGCTGGTAGTTGCCGGCGATGGCGGGGGTCAGCATCACGCCCGGCTGCGCGCCGCCGACGGCGACGCCGGTGGCGGCGCAGAAGCGGTCGAAGTCGGCGCCGGCCACGCCCAGCACCAGGCCGGGGTTGGTGCAGAACTGGCCCACGCCCATGGTCAGCGAACCGACCAGGCCGGTGGCCAGGGTGTCGGCGCGGGCGGCCAGCGCTGCCGGCAGCACGAAGACGGGGTTGATGCTGCTCATTTCCGCGTAGACGGGTATCGGTTGCGGACGGGCGGCGGCGATCGCCATCAGCGCCATGCCGCCGGCGCGCGAGCCGGTGAAGCCGACCGCCTGGATGGCCGGATGGCGCACCAGCGCGCCGCCCAGTTCATTGCCGACGCCGGTCAGCAGGGCGAACACGCCCGCCGGCAAGCCGCATTGCTGCACGGCGGCCTGGATGGCGCGGCCGACCAGCTCGGACGTGCCCGGATGGGCCGGGTGGGCCTTGACGACGACCGGGCAACCGGCGGCCAGCGCGGCGGCCGTGTCGCCACCGGCGACGGAAAACGCCAGCGGGAAGTTGCTGGCGCCGAAGACGGCGACCGGGCCCAGGCCGATCATGCGCATGCGCAGGTCGGGACGCGGCGGCGTGCGGTCAGGCAGCGCGCTGTCGAGGCGCATGTCGCGCCAGGAACCTTCGCGCAGCAGGTCGGCGAACAGTTTCAGCTGGCCGACGGTACGGCCGCGCTCGCCTTCCAGGCGCACGCGCGGCAGGCCGCTTTCGGCCATGGCGCGCACGATCAAGTCGTCGCCCAGCGCCAGGATCTGGGCCGCGATGGCTTCCAGGAAGGCGGCGCGGTCGGCGCCGTTGGTGGCGCGGAACGGGTCGAAGGCGGCTTGCGCCAGCGCGCAGGCGCGGTCGATCTGGGCCGCGTCGACCGTGTGGAAGGCCGGGTCGATGGCCGTGCCCAGCGTTGGATCGTAGGCGTTGAAGGCGGTCGCGGTGCCGGTGACGGCGTCGCCGCCGATGAGGGCCTGGCCGGTGATAGCGGTAATAGTCATGTCGTTTCCAATTACAAAGTGGTCACTGGCGCGTGGGCGGAGGCGCTCACGGTCAGCTTGTTGCGCAGGGCCGGGCCGAACACCGGCGCCTCGATTTCGAACGTTTCGCCGGGCGCGACGGAAATGCCGTCGGCGAAGCTCAGCGTGGCGGTTCCGAAGAAGTGTACATGGACATCGCCCGCACGCTTGAACAGATCATATTTAAAGTGATGATATTCGAGGTTGGCGATGGTGTGCGACATATTCTGTTCGCCGCTGACGAAGGCTTTTTTCCAACGCAGGCTGCCGTCGGCCGCGTAGATGCGCGAATGGCCGTCGATGTGGGCCGGCAGCTCGCCGACCAGCAGGGCCGGGCCGACGCCGCAGGCGCGCAGCTTCGAGTGCGCCAGATACAGATAGTTCTGGCGCTCGGTGATGTGGTCGGAGAATTCGTTGCCGATGGCGTAGCCGACGCGGTAGGGGTGGCCGTCGGCGCCGATCACGTACAGGCCGGCGATTTCCGGCTCCTCGCCGCCGTCGAGCGCGAACTCGGGCATGGCCAGCGGCTGGCCGCTGGCGGCGACGATGGAGCCGTCGCCCTTGTAGAACCACTCCGGCTGGGCGCCGGTCTGGCCGGCGGCGGGCTTGCCGCCTTCCACGCCCATGCGGAACATTTTCATGCTGTCGCTGAGGGACTCGACTTCGCCGCCGATTTTCTTGTGCATGGCGTCGCGCGCGTCGGCGCTGCCGAGGTGGGTCAGGCCGGTGCCGGTGACGTAGGTGTGGGCCGGGTCGGCGTGGTCGAGCGGCGTCAGCAGGCGGCCGGCGGCCGCCACTTCGGCGTAATCGTAGACGGCGGCGCCGGCCGCCTCCTCGGCCAGCACGGCCAGCGAGACCTCGCGGCTGATCGCGGCCTGGGCCAGGGCGTAGGTGGTGTCGTAACCGTCGAGCACGCGCAAGGTGGTGTTTTCCACCAGGATGCCGACGCGGCGTTGGCCGTCCTGATCTTTAAACTGAACTAATAACATGGTGCCTCCTGCGTTTTATTTTAATGGGAATGCTTGGGAACGGCCGAACCGCGCGAGCCGACCAGGAAGTCGAAATCACAGCCTTCATCGGCTTGCAGCACGCGGTCGATGTACAGCTGCTGGTAGCCGCTCTTGGGCGCCGGCGCCGGCTGGGCCGCGCGCACCGCGAGGCGGGCCGCGATGTCGGCGTCGGACAGTTCCAGGTTCAGGCTGCCGGCGTAGCAATCGAGGGCGATCCAGTCGCCGTCCTGCACGATGCCCAGCGGGCCGCCGGCCATCGCCTCGGGCGCCACGTGCAAGACCACGGTGCCGTAGGCGGTGCCGCTCATGCGCGCGTCCGAGATGCGCACCATGTCCTTGACGCCGGCCGCCAGCAATTTCGGCGGCAGGCCCATGTTACCGACTTCGGCCATGCCTGGATAGCCTTTCGGGCCGCAGTTCTTCATCACCAGCACCGAGTTGGCGTCGACGTCCAGGTCGGGGTCGACGATGCGCTGTTTATAGTGGTCGAAGTCCTCGAACACGACGGCGCGGCCGCGGTGCTTCATCAGTTCCGGCGTGGCGGCCGATGGCTTGAGCACGGCGCCGCGCGGCGCCAGGTTGCCGCGCAGGACGCAGATGCCGCCGTCGGCCAGCAGCGGCTTGTCGAGCTGGCGGATCACTTCATCGTTGTAGACCGGCGCCGCCTGGCAGTTTTCCCACAGCGACTTGCCGTTGACGGTCAGCTGGTCCGGATGCGGCACCAGGCCGCCCTCGCCCATGCGGCGGATCACGCCCGGCAGGCCGCCGGCGTAATAAAACTCTTCCATCAGGAAGCGGCCCGACGGTTGCAGGTCGACGATGGTCGGCGTGCCGCGGCCGATGTCGTTCCAGTCTTCCAGTTCCAGGTCGACGCCGATGCGGCCGGCGATGGCTTTCAGGTGGATCACGGCGTTGGTCGAGCCGCCGATGGCGGCGTTGACGCGGATGGCGTTTTCAAACGCGGCGCGCGTGAGCACCTTCGACAGGCGCAAGTCTTCGTACACCATTTCGACGATGCGGATGCCCGACATGTGGGCCAGGATGTAGCGGCGCGAATCGACGGCCGGGATGGCGGCGTTGTGCGGCAGCGAGGTGCCCAGCGCTTCGGCCATGCAGGCCATGGTCGAGGCCGTCCCCATGGTGTTGCAGGTGCCGGCCGAGCGCGACATGCCGGACTCGGCGGACATGAACTGGTGCATGGTGATTTCGCCGGCCTTGACTTGCTCGTGCAACTTCCACACGGCGGTGCCGGAGCCGATGTCCTTGCCTTCGAACTTGCCGTTCAACATGGGGCCGCCGCTGACGACGATGGTCGGGATGTCGCAGCTGGCCGCGCCCATCAGCAGGGCCGGGGTGGTTTTGTCGCAGCCGACCAGCAACACGACGGCGTCCATGGGATTGCCGCGTATCGATTCCTCGACGTCCATCGAGGCGAGGTTGCGGGTCAGCATGGCGGTCGGGCGCAGATTCGATTCGCCGCTGGAAAACACCGGGAATTCGACCGGGAAGCCGCCCGCCTCCAGGATGCCGCGCTTGACGTGTTCGGCCAGTTTGCGGAAGTGGGCGTTGCACGGGGTCAGCTCGGACCAGGTATTGCAGATGCCGATGATGGGCTTGCCTTCGAATTCGTGGTCGGGTATGCCCTGGTTTTTCATCCAGCTACGGTACATGAAACCGTTTTTATCCTGGGTGCCAAACCATTCGGCCGAGCGCAGTACGACTTTTTTCTTTTCCGACATGATGTCTTCCTCTATATTGTTAGGGCGCGCGGTGGGACGAGTACACCACCAGCTAGCGTAACGGGAATACTAAAGCGTCTATCGATATCTTTCTAATCAATTTTTGCGATTTTGCGATACTCGATTCGGTATGACAGATCGGGTGGGATGTCCACACCGTACTTCGCCGGCTAACAGAATCGGCAAAGCGACGGCGCCCGTTTGATGAGCAAGAAGTGGCCGACATATAGCGTGAAGCTAGCGACGGCGCGGGCTACGGGGACACGCATATCGATTTCGATATCGAATAGCGGTTAAAATTCATTAGAAAGATATCTTTATGCCCTTTAGTATCCGAGCATCGCATGTATAGTGCGAGCGGGCGTTAGATCAAAAATCATTAATAACGGAGACAAGTAATGAAACCAGTCAAACTCATCATCGTCAGCATGCTCATGGCAGGCTTCGCTTCGGCCGCCACGGCAGCCGACAAGGCCATGATCGGCATCTCGATGCCTACCAAGTCCTCCATGCGTTGGATCGCCGATGGCGACAACATGGTCAAGACGTTCAAGGACCGCGGCTACAAGACCGATCTGCAATTCGCCGACGACGATATCCCGAACCAGCTGGCACAGGTTGAGAACATGATCACCAAGGGCGCCAAAGTCCTGGTCATCGCCGCGATCGACGGCACCACCCTGTCCGACGTGCTGCAAAAAGCCGCCGACAAAGGCATCAAGGTCATTTCGTATGACCGCCTGATCCGTGGCTCGAAAAACGTCGACTACTACGCCACCTTCGACAACTTCCAGGTCGGCGTGCTGCAAGCCGGCTACATCGAATCGGCGCTGAAACTGAAGACCACCAAGGGTCCGTACAACATCGAACTGTTCGGCGGTTCCGCCGACGACAACAACGCCACCTTCTTCTACAACGGTGCGATGTCGGTGTTGCAGCCATACATGGACAAGGGCGAGCTGGTCGTGCGTTCCAAGCAATTGGGCATGGCCAAGGTCGCGACCTTGCGTTGGGACGGCGCCGTCGCCCAGTCGCGCATGGACAACCTGCTGAGCGCCTACTATGGCAAAGAGCATGTCAATGCCGTGCTGTCCCCGTACGACGGCCTGAGCATCGGCATCCTGTCGTCGCTCAAAGGCGTCGGCTACGGTACGCCCAAGCTGCCTATGCCTGTCGTGACCGGTCAAGATGCGGAAATCCCGTCGATGAAATCGATCATCGCCGGCGAACAAGCTTCGACCATCTTCAAGGACACGCGCGAGCTGGCCAAGGTCACCGCCAATATGGTCGATGCCATGCTGAGCGGCAAGCCTGTGCCGGTCAACGATACCAAGACCTATAATAACGGCGTCAAGGTCATCCCATCGTTCCTGCTCAAGCCTGTCGTGGTCGACAAGGCCAACTACAAGCAAGTGCTGATTACCGGCAGCAACTACTACACCGAAGCGCAGCTGAAATAAGCGCGCCACGCGGGCCGGCCGTGTCCCCGATGCACTCGGGGCGTGGCGGGCCCGCGCATATATTGAGACAGTTTGTTGCAGGCCTCCGGCGTATGCCAGAGCTCCTGCTGAAGAGGGTAAAACATGAATACTATCCTGGAAATGCGCGGGATAAGGAAGACGTTCCCGGGCGTCGTAGCGCTCGACAACGTCAACCTGCGAGTGCGCAGCGGCGAAATCCATGCGATCGTGGGCGAAAACGGGGCCGGCAAGTCGACCCTGATGAAGGTGCTGAGCGGCGTCTACACGCACGGCGAATACAGCGGCGACATCGAATATCAAGGTGAGGTGCGCCAATTCCGCGACATCACCGATAGCGAACACATAGGCATCATCATCATCCACCAGGAGCTGGCCCTGGTGCCGCTGCTGTCGATCGCCGAAAACATCTTCCTCGGCAATGAACCGTCACGCATGGGCGTGATCGACTGGGAACTGGCGCAGAGCCGCACGCGCGCCCTGTTGAAGAAGGTGGGACTGAATGAAAAACCCGATACCCTGATCACCAACCTGGGTGTCGGCAAGCAGCAATTGATCGAGATCGCGAAAGCGCTGAGCAAAGACGTCAAACTGTTGATCCTCGACGAGCCGACGGCCAGTCTGAACGAGAGCGACAGCGCGGCCCTGCTCGACCTGCTGCTGGAACTGAAACAGCAAGGCATTTCGTCCATCCTCATTTCGCACAAGCTCAACGAGATTTCGCGCGTCGCCGACGCCATCACCGTGCTGCGCGACGGTAACACCGTCGACAGCTTCGACTGCCGGGCCGAGCCCGTCAGCGAAGACCGCATCATCGAAAAAATGGTCGGACGCGAGATGGCCGACCGCTATCCGCCGCGCACGCCGCAGATCGGCGACACCATCTTCGAAGTGCAGGACTGGCGCGTGTTCCACCCCGAGCACGCGGACCGCGCCGTCATCAAGGGCATCAACTTCCACGCCAAAAAAGGCGAGATCATCGGCATCGCCGGTTTGATGGGCGCCGGCCGCACCGAGCTGGCCATGAGCATCTTCGGCCGTTCCTACGGCCAGAAGATCAGCGGCCGGGTCTTGAAGAACGGCCAGGAAATCGACGTCGGCACGATAGGCAAGGCCATCAAACACGGCATCGCCTACGTCACCGAGGACCGCAAGGGCCTGGGCCTGCTGCTGGAAGAAGACATCAAGAAAAACATCAGCCTGGCCAATTTGCCGGCGGTGTCGAACAACTTGGTGATCGACGAGCAGCGCGAATTCGGCGTCGCCGCCGACTTCAAGAAGCAGCTGAAAATCCGCTGCTCGAGCGTGCTCCAGAAAGTGGTCAACCTGTCCGGCGGCAACCAGCAGAAAGTGGTGCTGGCCAAGTGGCTGTTCTCGCGCCCGGATATCCTGATCCTCGATGAACCGAGCCGCGGCATCGACGTCGGCGCCAAGTATGAAATCTACAGCATCATCAGCGACCTCGCTGCCGAAGGTAAGTGCATCGTCATGATCTCGTCGGAAATGCCGGAATTGCTGGGCATGTGCGACCGCATCTATGTGATGAACGAAGGCAGTTTCGTCGCGGAATTTAGTTCGGAAGTCGCCTCGCAGGAAAATATCATGCGGGCAATCGTAAAACATGGAGACAAGAATGGGAAATAAACTCGCCACCGACGCCGCCGCCGAATTGGCCGCCGTCACGGTAGACCAGACACGCGCGGGCGCATCCGCCGCGCCGGCCGACGCCGTCGAAAAGAAAAGCTATGCCGGTTTTCTGAAAAATAATATCCGCGACTACGGCATGCTGCTGTCGCTGATCGTCATCATGGGCTTCTTCCAGTACATGACCGACGGCACCCTGCTCGAACCGCTGAACCTGACCAACCTGGTGCTGCAGAACAGCTACGTCGTCATCATGGCCCTGGGTATGTTGATGGTCATCGTGGCCGGCCACATCGACTTGTCGGTGGGCTCGGTCGCCGGCTTCATCGGCGCCCTGGCCGCCGTGCTGATGGTCAACTACCACTTCGATTTCGTCACCGCCAGCATCATCTGCCTGGTGGCCGGCGCCGTCATCGGCGGTGCCCAGGGTTATTTCGTGGCCTTCTTCAAGATCCCGGCCTTCATCGTGACGCTGGCCGGCATGCTGGTGTTCAAGGGCTTGACGCTGGCGCTCCTGTCGGGCCAATCGGTCGGTCCTTTCCCGAAAAGCTTCCAGCTGCTGAGCTCGGGCTTCCTGCCCGATCCGCTGGTCAACGTCAATCCGGAACTGCGCACCTCCTCGCTGATTATCGGCGTCGCCGCCGCCGTCATCTTGCTGGCCGTGAAATTCCACGCCCGCTCCAAGCAGCTCAAGCACGGCATGGAAGACGAGCCGTTCGGCTTCTTCATCGGCAAGAACGCCGTGTTCGCCGCCGTGATCGTCTACTTCAGCTACCTGCTGTCGTCGTACAAAGGCATCCCCAACGTGCTGGCCGTGATGTCGGTATTGATTATCGCCTACACCTTCATCACCAACCGCACCGTCATCGGTCGTCGCGTCTATGCCATCGGCGGTAATGAAAAAGCGGCGCGTTTGTCCGGCATCAAGACCCAGCGCGTCAGTTTCTATACTTTCGTCAATATGGGCATGCTGGCGGCGCTGGCCGGCCTGGTGTTCGCGGCCCGCTTGAACACGGCCACGCCGAAAGCCGGCCTGGGCTTCGAGCTGGACGTGATCGCGGCCTGCTTCATCGGCGGCGCTTCGGCCTCCGGCGGCGTCGGCAAGGTCACCGGCGCGGTGGTCGGCGCCTTCATCATGGGCGTCATGAACAACGGCATGTCCATCATGGGTATCGGCATCGATTACCAGCAGGTCATCAAAGGCCTGGTGCTGCTGGCCGCCGTGCTGGTCGACGTCCTGAACAAAAACAAGTAATTCCTAGAATTCGCCACGCTGCCGCTGGCAGCGTGGCGCAGCCGTAACTGTGCTTTCGGGCACAGCGCAGCAAAACCCCGTGTGGCCTGCACAACGAGGGAGCCTGAGACTAGACGGGATAACTATCGTCGTGTCCAAGCCACATACTTATAACCACAAGGAGACAACTTAGTGAATCGTACCGTCCTCAAAACCCTGCCGGCCGCCTTGGCCCTGGCACTGACTTTTGGCGTCGCTCACGCCGATCCGTACAATGATACCGACGGCTTCCACGGTTACCTGCGCGCAGGCGCCGGCACCAGCTCGACCCACGGCCCGCAAAGCTGCTACGGCCTGGGCGGTCCTACCTCCAAATACCGCCTCGGCAACG
>NZ_JANXMI010000217.1 GCF_025354735.1 Rugamonas sp. | reverse complement strand
CACCAGCACCCGCATCGGCAGGTCCAGCGCGATCGACGGCGCGGCCAGCATCAGCGCCGTGCCGCCCCGGGGATTGCCGAAGATGAGCACCGTCGCCGGCGGCATGTCCAGCGCCGCCCGCCGCGCCGCCGCCTGGTGGTCGATGTGGGCGAAGATGGTCATGCCGGCCTGTTCCAGCGCCGTCGTCAGGCGCTCGAGCGTCGCCTCGTATCCGTGGGCGCTGGGCAGTTCGACGGTGGCGGCCGCGCCGGTGTCGTCTTTGGATAGGGATGTCATCGTACGCTCCGCCTGTATGCCAGCGCTCAAGGATAACAAAGTCGGCGCCGGCCGGCCGTTTATTTGGCGCTGCGCTCCCGGCGAAAACCCTCCCGGCCCCGCACCGACATCGCTAGTTGGTCCAGCTCCACTGGCTGGCATTGGCCTTGCAGGCGCCGCCTGCGGACGTCGCCGCGCGCCCGCGCACAAAGCGTCCCGTGGCGGCCCCCGTGGCCTCGCCATCGCGCAGGGCCAGGCGGCCGTTGACGACGACGTGGCTGACGCCGGTGGCAAACTGGTGCGGCTTGGCGAAGGTCGCGTGGTCTTCGATCGTGGCCGGGTCGAACACGACGACATCGGCAAAGGCACCGGACTTGAGTCGGCCGTGCTCCGGCAGCGACAGCGTGTCGGCCGGCAGCGTCGTAAGCTTGCGCACCGCCTCCTCCACGCTCAGCGCATGGTCCTTGCGCACATACTGCGCGAACAAGCGGGCAAAGTTACCGTAGGCGCGAGGGTGCACGCCGGCCTGCAGGAACAGGCCTTCCGGCGCGTAGCCCGCCTCGTCCGAGCCGAAACTCACCCATGGCAGGGCCACCTGGCGCCGCACGTTGGCCTCGTTCATCAGGATGTAGGCGATTTCGACCCGGCTGCCGTCTTCGATCACCAGGTCGATGGCGGCGTCTTCCGGGCTCACGCCGCGCTCCCTCGCCACTTGCGCCACGCTCTTGCCCACCAGGCTCTTGAGCTTGGCATTCTTGAAACCGAGCAGTATCGTATTTTCGGGGCCGGCCGCGCCGTACAGGTTTTCCCAGTCGGCCGGGTGCGGGTTGCGCATCTCGGCGATGACGCGGGCGCGCACGGCGGGGTCGCGCAGGTGCGCGATCCACGCTTCCAGGCCGCCGTCCTGCACCCAGGTGGGCATGGCCGCGTCCAGCCCGGTGGCCCCCGCCGTGTAGGTGTACATGTCGGCCGTGATGCGCACGCCGCTGGCGCGGGCCGCTTCGACCATGCCGATCACCTTGTCAAGCTTGCCCCAATTGTCCCCGCCCGACATCTTCAAGTGGTAGATCTCGGCCGGCGCGCCGCTGGCTTTGGCGATGGCGATGGTCTCCTCGACGGCGGCCTCGATCCGGTCCCCTTCGCTGCGCACATGGGCCGAGTAGATGCCGCCGCATTTGGCCGACTCCTCGGCCAGCGCGATCAGTTCGGGCGTTTTGGCATAGGCGTTGGGCGAATAAATCAGGGCGGTGGTCAGGCCGAGGGCACCCTCCTCCATGCTCTGGCGCACCAGCGCACGCATGGTGGCCAGTTGCTCGGCGTTCGGCTGCACGTCGTACTCGCCCAGCACGTGGTCGCGCACCGCGCCGGCGCCAACGAAAGTGGCCAGGTTCGGCGCCACGCCCTTGCGCTCCATCATCGTCATGTATTCACCGAGCGTGGTCCAGGTCACCGGATACTTGATGTCGCCCTGGCGTTCGGCCAACTGGCGCTTCATCGTCGGGTTCAGGGGGCCCATGGAATCCTCGCCCAGTACCTCCAGCGTGACGCCCTGCTTCAGGTCGCTCAGTGCGCGCCCGTCGATGGGCAGTGAGTAATCGGTGTGGGACAGCATGTTGATGAAGCCGGGGGCGATGGCCTGCCCCTTGGCATCGATCTCGGTCTTGCCCTTGCTGTGGCGTAGCGGACCCACGTAGGCGATGCGGTCGCCGTCGATGGCGACCTCGCCGGCGTAGGGCTGGGCGCCGGAACCGTCATAGATGATGCCGTTGTGGATCACCAGGTCATGCACCGCGGACGCCGCAGCGGCGGGCATGCCGCTGGCAACGGCAAGGGAGGCCAGAACGGCGAGCGAAAGGACGGAGCGGCGCAGGCAGTGATTCAAGACGGTTCCCATTCACGGTGTTTGACGGCATGATGCCGAAGAAAATGGGACCAAGAATACGCTATACGCATCAATTTAAGTAACATTTCGGGGGGGCGAAAAAGGCGGGGCCGGCGGCGATGCGCCGCACCGGCACCGCTTAAGAGCGTGAACAATCGCGGCACAGGCATAAATCGGCCGACAAAAAAACGGCGGCCGCTTGCGCGGACCGCCGTTTTCATGGCATCAAGCCGGCTCGATTGCCGGCCTGGTTGCCGGCTTAATTACTATGTCGCGCTCAAGGATAACAAATTCGATGCCGGAGAGCCGTTTAATTCGTGCCGCCCCAGGCGATGCGCGTACCGCGTTGACATGGTAATGCGATTGAATTACCATGAATTTCACTTTTCCATTAGAGCGGAGCACGCCATGGCGGACACAATTGACGTTGAATCGACTCTTACCGACCGCTACCAGACGACCGTGCCTGAAACGGTGCGGCGCGCACTTGGCTTACGCAAGCGCGACAAGCTCCAATACAGTATCCGTCCGGGCGGTGAAGTGGTGTTGAGACGCGCCGAAGCCAGTCAGGCGGACGATCCATTGCTCGGTCAATTTTTGGATTTCCTGGCGCGGGACATGGCCAACCATCCCGAGCGGCTGCGGGCGGTCGATGCGGATCTCGTTGCACGCATCCGGTCGCTGACGGACGGGATCGAAGTTGACCTGGATGCGCCTTTGCCCGCCGACGAGATATGAGTCACGGCAAACCCGATCCATCACCCGCTCCATTCATATCTCATGGCTGGACTATTTTTGCCCACCCCTTGTTTTTAGACCAGATTGAAACGCTGACACGGGAAGTGACGGCATTGAGAAAAAAAGATCCCGCCGCTTATGTCAGGAAAAATGCCACCAAAAGGCTGGCCGCCATCGCCAAGCTGGCGTTTGACGTTATCCCCCAAGATCCAGCCAAGCCCGAATACCGTCAGGGCACAACATTGGGGGAGGATCACAAGCACTGGTTTCGCGCGAAATTTTTTCAGCAGTACCGATTATTTTTTCGCTACCACGCATCGAGCAAAGTGATCGTGCTGGCGTGGGTGAACGACGAAGGTAGTAAACGCGCTTATGAAAGCAGCGACGATGCGTATAAAGTTTTCCGCAAGATGCTGGACGAGGGCCATCCACCGGATGACTGGGATCGGCTATTGGCAGAGGCTAAATCGCCGTGAAACGAATGCAATCGAGCGTAGCGCCGCTCAAGGATGTTGGGTGGTAAGCGCTTGCCCGCCTGACCATATATCGCTTAATCCGTCGACGAAAAAAACGGCGGCCGCTTGCGCGTACCGCCGTTTTTTTCGTCACATCAAGCTGGCTAGCTGCCTGGTTTAATTGCTCGCTTGCTGAGGCAAGGAAGGCTGAACCGACGCCGTCGCCGGCGCTGCGTCCCAGCCGCCGCCCAGGGAGCGGATCAAGGCCACCGTCGTCACCGCGCGGTTGCCGCGCAACTGCACGGCGCTGCGTTCGACGGCCGCCAGGTTGCGCTCCGAGTCGAGCAGGTCGAGGTAGCTCGAACGGCCCGCTTCGTACAGCTTCTTGGCCAGGTCGGTCGAGCGGCGCGCCGACACCACGGCGTCGTCGATCTGCTCGGTCTGGCCGGCCAGGATGCGCAGGCCGGCCAGGTTGTCTTCGACTTCGGCGAAGGCCACCAGCACGCTCTGGCGATAGCTGGCCACCGATTCATCGAGCGCCGCTTCGCTGCGGGCGATGTTGTTCTTGTTGCGGCCGCCGTCGATGATGGGCATCGACATCAGGGCGCCCAGTAACCACGAACGGCTGCTCCACTCGAACACATTGGCCACCGTGCTCGACGACGAACCGCCGCCCTGCGCGTTCAAGATCAGCGACGGGAACATGGCCGCGCGGGCCACGCCGATGCGGGCGTTGGTCGCTTCCATGGTGCGCTGCGCGGCGGCGATGTCGGGACGGCGCTCGAGCAGCGACGACGGCATGCCGGCCGGGATCTTCGGCATCAGCGACGAGTCGAGCAGCGGGCTGACGCCGGCCGTGAAGCTGGCCGCCGGTTTGCCCAGCAAGACCGCCAGCGCGTGCTCGGTGGTCA
The DNA here is from genome assembly GCF_025354735.1 of Rugamonas sp. GTDB lineage: Bacteria > Pseudomonadota > Gammaproteobacteria > Burkholderiales > Burkholderiaceae_D > Rugamonas. Next base: position 920 of record NZ_JANXMI010000217.1, on the reverse strand, counting down.
CGCGTTGACGTTGCAGGCCGATCGCTTCGGCGCGCGCCGTCGACAGCTCGGTCTTGGCGCGCGACAGGTCGAATTCGCCGATGTCGCCCAGGTCGTAGCGGCGCTGGTTGACCTTGACGTCTTCGACCCGCAGATCGGTGGTGCGGTTGAGCGTATCGAGTTCGGCGTCGGTTTCACGCAGACGGAAATAGGTCTGCGCCACGTCGGCCTGCAAGGACAGCAGCACCGAGCGGTACGTCGCTTCGCTCTGCGCCGCGTCGCCGCGGGCGGCGGCAACGTTGGACGATACGCGGCCGAACAGGTCGACTTCGTAGCTGGCCGTCAGGTTGGCCTGGTACAGCTTCGAGGCCGGCACATTGCTACCCTGCGGCAGGCCGAGCGACAGCGGCGACGCCTTTTCGCGCGCCGCGCCGACGTTGACGCCCACTTGCGGGATGCGGTCCGCTTCGGCGATGCCGGCGATCGAACGCGCCTGCTTGACGCGGGCGGCGGCGACGGCCAGGTTGGCGTTGGCCTTGGTCGCTTCTTCGACCAGGGCGTTGAGCGCCGGGTCGTTGAAGGCCAGCCACCACTGGCCGCGCTGCTGCTGTTCGGCGGCCTGCGCCTGCTGCCAACGGGTGCCGTCGGCGGCGGTGCGCACCACCGGCGCCACGAAGGTCTGCGACTCCTTGAAGGCGCCCGGCGTGTCGATTTGCGGCTGCTTCAATTCCGGCGCGGAGCAAGCGGCCAGCAGCAGCGCTGCCAGCAGCGGCGCCACGCCTTTTGCGATCATGTGCAATTTGTTCATATTAGTGGTTCCCTTCCAGGGTCGGTGCGGCGGTGATGGCCACGGCCGATTTTTTCTTTTCAAAGCGTTGCGCCAGGGTGCGCAGCAAGACGTAGAACACCGGCGTCAGGAACAGGCCGAAGAAGGTCACGCC
>NZ_JANXMI010000186.1 GCF_025354735.1 Rugamonas sp. | reverse complement strand
GCGCCGCCCTTTCGAGCGGCGCAGGCTAGCCTCCTCGGCCGCCATGCTGCGCGGGCCGAGGAGTGGTCCGATTAGAAGACGGCTTTACCGGAAGCATCCTTGATATTGGCTTTCCATGCATCTTCCACCAGCTTGATGACGGCGGCCGGCATAGGAACGTAGTCCAGCTCGGTGGCTGCAGGGGCGCCGTTCTTGTAGGCCCAGTCGAAGAACTTCAGCACTTCCTTGCCCTTGGCTGGATCGGCCTGCACTTTGTGCATCAGGATGAAGGTCGCGCCGGTGATAGGCCAGGCGTTTTTGCCGGCCTGGTCGGTCAGCACCACGCCGAAGCCTGGGGTCTTGGCCCAGTCGGCGTTGGCGGCGGCGGCCTTGAAGAAGTCGTCGTCCGGCTGCATGAAGTTGCCGTCCTTGTTCTTCAGCTGTGTGTGCGACATCTTGTTTTTCTTGGCATAGGCCCACTCGACGTAGCCGATGGCGCCCTTGATGCGCTGCACGTTGGCGGCGACGCCTTCGTTGCCCTTGCCGCCCACGCCGACGATCCACTTCACGGCCGTGCCAGCGCCGATCTTGGTTTTGAAGTCGGCATTGGTTTTCGACAGGAAGTCGGTGAACAGGAAGGACGTGCCCGAACCGTCGGCGCGGTGCACGACGGTGATTTCCTCGTCGCCCAGCTTGACGCCAGGGTTCAGGGCGACGATTTCCGGCGCGTTCCACTTGGTGACTTTACCGAGGTAGATGTCGGCGATGACGGCGCCGGTCAGCTTGAGCTGGCCAGGGGTGACGCCGTCGAGGTTGACGACCGTGACCACGCCGCCCATGATGGCCGGGAACTGGATCAGGCCTTCGGCGTCGAGCTCTTCCGCTTTGAGCGGCATGTCGGAGGCGCCGAAGTCGACGGTCTTGGCCTTGATTTGCTTGATGCCGGCGCCGGAACCGACGGACTGGTAGTTCAGGCCGTTGCCCGAGCTGGCCTTGTACAGTTCAGCCCATTTGGCGGCGATCGGGTACATAAAGGTCGAGCCGGCACCGGTCATGTCGGCGGCCGAAGCGGAGGAGAATGCCATGACGGCAGACGCGCCAGCTACGATGGAGAGCAACAACTGTTTCATTCGCATATCAAGTCCTTGGGTTTTATGACAGGTTAGGATGCTGCGCAGTCTACCGGGCGAATATGACAGGTTTATGACATTGGGATAAAAATCAATATTTGTGCTTTCCCCTATGGGAAAAGGCATGACACAGCGCATATTACGCTGTTCCGTCATAAATGCCAGCGGCCGGATATTGCTTTGTGACATGAGTTTGCCCACCCCATGTCATGGTCGTGTCATATTTGCCGATTACACTATTGTGTTGCCGGTATCAGCAATTCACAGGCAGAATCAACCCCTCAGCCAAGACTAAGAAGACCATGAAGCCAGACTTGCGAGCGGACGCAAACAAACACACCATCTTCCTCGACCGGGAACTGTCCCAGCTCACATTCAACCGGCGCGTGCTGGCGCAGGCCGAAGACAAAAGCATCCCCCTGCTCGAACGCCTGCGCTACCTGTGCATCGCCAGCAGCAACCTCGACGAATTCTTCGAAGTGCGCGTGGCCAGCCTGCTGGCGGCCGCCAGCGTCGACGGCGCGCTGTCCGAGCATCCGGCCCTGGTGGCCACGCTGGCGCGCATCAGCCACGAGTGCCACGACCTCGTCGCCCACCAGTACGACATCCTCAACACCGAAGTGCTGCCGCAGCTGCGCACCGCCGGCGTGCACCTGGTGCGGCACAACGACCGCAACGAGGCGCAGCGGGCCTGGGTCAAGGAGTATTTCGAGAACGAAGTGCGGCCGCTGCTCACGCCCATCGGCCTCGACCCGGCCCACCCCTTCCCCCAGGTGGTCAACAAGTCGCTCAATTTCATCGTCGCGCTGTCGGGCAAGGACGCCTTCGGCCGCGGCACGGCGATCGCCATCGTCAAGGCGCCGCGCGTGCTGCCGCGCGTGATCCGCCTGCCCGACCATTTGTCGAAGAACGGCGGCATCTCCTTCTGCCTGCTGTCATCCATCATCCACGCCCACATTTCCGACCTGTTCGCCGGGCGCGAAGTGATCGCCTATTCGCAGTTCCGCGTCACCCGCGACAGCGACCTGTGGGTCGACGAGGATGAAGTCAAGAACCTGCGCCAGGCCCTCAAGGGCGAGTTGCAGGGCCGCCAGTTCGGCACCTCGGTGCGGCTGGAAGTGGCCAAGAACTGCCCGCCGGAGCTGTCGCAGTTCCTGCTCGACCAGTTCGGCCTCGACCAGAGCCGCCTGTACGCCGTCAACGGCCCCGTCAACCTGGTGCGGCTGACCGAGCTGATCGACTTCGTCCACCAGCCGCACCTGCGCTTCGCGCCCTTCTTCCCCGGCGTCGCGCAAAAGACCGGCAACGCCGACATCTTCACCACGCTGAAAAAGCACGACATCCTGCTGCACCACCCGTTCCAGAGCTTCCAGACGGTGATCGACTTCATCCGCAGCGCCGCGCTCGACCCGGCCGTCGTCGCCATCAAGCAAACCATCTACCGCACCGGCATGAATTCGGACTTGATGGACGCCCTCATCGCGGCGGCGCGCTCGGGCAAGGAAGTGACCGTCATCGTCGAGCTCAAGGCGCGCTTCGACGAGGAGGCCAACATCAACTGGGCCGACCGCCTCGAACAAGCCGGCGCCCAGGTGGTGTACGGCGTGGTCGGCCTGAAGACCCACGCCAAGGTGGCGCTGGTGATACGGCGCGAAGAAGGCGCGCTGCGCTTCTACGCCCACCTCGGCACCGGCAACTACCACCCGACCACGACCAAGCTGTACACGGACTTCGGCCTGCTGACCAGCCACCCGGCGCTGGCGCAGGAAGTGAACGAAGTGTTCATCCACCTGACCAGCCTGACCAAGCCGCACAAGCTGACGCACCTGTGGCTGGCGCCGTTCGCGCTGCAAAGCGAAATCATCAAGGCGATCCGCAACGAGGCCCGCATCGCGCGCGCGGGACGGCCGGGCCGCATTATTGTTAAAATCAATGCGCTGGTGGATGAATCGGTGATACGGGCGCTGTACGCCGCGTCCAACGACGGCGTGAAGATAGACCTGATCGTGCGCGGCGCCTGCACGCTGAAACCGGGCGTGCCGGGGCTGTCGGAAAACATCAAGGTGCGCTCCATCATCGGCCGCTTCCTGGAACACAGCCGCATCTATTATTTCCGCAACGACCTGGCGCACGACGTGATGCTGGCCAGCGCGGACTGGATGAGCCGCAACCTGTTCCGCCGCATCGAGGTGGCCTTCCCGGTGCTGGACCGCAGTTTGAAGCGGCGCGTGATCGCCGAGGGCCTGAACCCGTATTTGAAGGACAATACGAATGCCTGGGAACTGGAAGCGGACGGCCATTACCAGCGCCGCAAGCCGCGCGCCAAGCAGGCCGCCTTCGGTGCCCAGCCGTACTTGATGCACTTGCTGGGCACGCCCAGCACGGAGACCGTCGACTAGCCCGCCCGCCCGACCAGCCTGACAGGAGAACAGCATGGATCTGATATTGTGGCGTCATGCCGAAGCCGAAGATGCCGGGCCGGGCTTGTCCGACCTCGAACGCGCGCTGACGGTGAAGGGACAGAAGCAGGCCAGGCGCATGGGCCAGTGGCTGGATTCCCAGCTGCCGGAAGGCTGCCGCATCTGGGTCAGCCCCGCCGTGCGCACCCTGCAGACGGCCGAGGCGCTGGGGCGCAAGTTCAAGCTGCACACCCACCTGGCGCCGGGCGCCGAACCGGAAGATGTCTTGAAGGTGGCCAACTGGCCGGGCGCCAGGGAGAGCGTGCTCATCGTCGGCCACCAGCCGACCCTGGGCCAGGCCGCCGCCCTGCTGCTGACCGGCGAGCCGCTGGACTGGGACATGCGCAAGGCCAGCGCCTGGTGGTTCGCCCAGCGCGATCCGGGCGACGCCGGCAGCGTCTACCTGAAGGCGGTGATGGCGTCGGACCTGATCGTCAAATAATGTGTTGCTTGAAGCACGGATGAGCTTGCAAAGCAGTAACGATCTGCTAGAGTTTACTTGTGCCAACTCCAAGGAGCGGCCGCCACAAGACGGCTGAAAAAACATGTTCAACCTGCTCACCATCGCCATCTTCGGCGGCATGATCGCCATGATCATCTACGAAATCATCCAGGAAACCCGCGGCAGCAACAGCAAGCTGATCGACCGCTACCACGAAGAATCCTGACTGTTCAGACTGACGCCGGCGCGAACCGGGGTCAAGACTGCGGTCAGCCGCCGCCAAGGAACCGGGGTCAAACCCCGCTGGCGCCGGCGCGGACTTCGGCCGCCGGACCCAAGCGCGGTCCGCCCCCGAACTCCGCCGCCGGCCGCTCACCCCTCACATCCCCGTCTTGAACCTGGTGTAGTCGCGCGTTATCAGGCGGCGGATGTCGGCCGGCACCGCTTCCGGCGCGGCCATGCGCTGCTTGTCGGCGTCGGACAGGAACACGGTCTTGTTGGCGGCGATGTCCTTGCGCACGAACTTCATGCCCGCCACGTTGGGATTGGCATAAAACACCTTGTTGGTCAGGCCGGCCTGCACCTCCGGACGCAAAATATAATTCATCCACAGCATGGCGTTGCCCGGATGCGGCGCGTCGGCCGGGATCGCCATCGTGTCGAACACCAGCGCCGCCGACGTCTTCGGCACCAGCACTTCGATCACATTGCCGTTCCTGGCCTCGATGGCGCGCTGGCGGGCGATGTTGATGTCGCCCGACCAGCCCAGCGCCACGCAGACGGCGCCGTTGGCCATGTCGTTGATATAGCCGGACGAACTGAACAGCGTCACGTAGGGACGGATCGATTGCAGCAGCTTGCCGGCGTCGGCATAGTCGGCCGGCACCGTCGAATAGGCCGGCTTGCCGAGGTAGATCAGCGCGGCCGGCAGCACTTCCGACGGCGAGTCGAGGAAGGATACGCCGCACGACTTCAGCTTGGCCGCGTACTTGGGATTGAAGATCAAGTCCCAGGCGTTGTCCGGCATCGGCATGGCGCCCAGCGCGGCCTTGACCTTGGCGACGTTGATGCCGACGGTGGTGTAACCCCACAGCCAGTCGACCAGATAGTCGTTGCTCGGATCGATGCGGGCCAGCTTGGACTGGATCGCGGGGTCGAGATTGGCCAGGTTGGGGATCTTGCTCTTGTCGAGCTTGCGCAGCAGCTTGCCGTCGATTTGCAGGCGCGCCCACTGGGCCGTCGGCACCACGATGTCGTAGCCCGACTTGCCGGCCACCAGCTTGGAATTGAGGATTTCGTTGTTGTCGAAAACGTCGTAACGGACCTTGATGCCCGTTTCCTTCTCGAAGTTCTTGACCGTGTCGTCGGCGATGTAGTCCGACCAGTTGTAGATGTTGAGGACTTTTTCCTCTTGCGCGCGGGCGCCGCCGGCCAGCGCCATAGTCAGACCCAGTCCCAGGGCCGCCCTGGCCGCCGCTTTGGCCCACTTCTTACCAACCATCTTACTTGCCATCATCCCGCCTCCTCGATAATCGAAAACCGCCACAAGGACGTGATGATCGGGCATTGTGGCCGGCTTGGCAAGGCCGGCCGCGTCGGCGGTTTACAGCATATCCCACAGCGACGATGCGCCGCCGCCGCTGCCGTCGCCCGCTTGCGCCTGGGCCGTGTACAACGCCACCAGGGCGTTGGCCTGCGCCGTCAGCGCCGTGGTCAGCACGCTGCGCTTGTTGGTGACGTTGTTGAGGTCGATCTTGGTGCTGGCCGTTTCGCGCGTGATGACGCCGTTGGCAGAGGAAAAGCCCGTGGCCAGCGTGCCCAGCTGGTCGGCCAGGCCCGTGCCCTTGCTGTTGCTGACCAGCTGGTTGAGCGCGCTCGGATTGGCGTTGGCGGCCGCCGCCAGCTTGGTGGCGTCCACTTGCAGATTGCCGTTGCTGTCCTGGGTCACGCCGGCCGCCTTCAGCGCCGTGATCGCGCTGCTGCTGCTGCCGCCGGTCTTGAGCAGCTGGGCGATCTGGTTGCCGACCTGCTTGACGGCCGGATCGTTGCCCAGGCCGGCCGCCTGCAAGGTCTGCAACTTGCTGTTCAGGGCGTTGTAGGCGCTGACGAAGGCGTTGACGTTGGCGCTGACCTGGGTGGCGCTGGGCGCGACCGACAAGCTGGTCTTGCCGACCGCCGTCAAATTCAGGGTGACGCCGCCGATGGCGCCGGTGACGGTGTTGGTGGCGCTGGTGACGGCCACGCCGCCCACGGTCAGCTTGGCGTCCTGCGCGGCGCTGGTCTGGGTCATGCTCTGGGCGCCGGCCGGATCGTAGGCCAGCAGCTTGCCGACGGCGGCGTCGCCGCTGACGCCGATGCGCATGCTGTTGGCCGCGCCGCTGGGGCCGGAGATCGCCAGCGCGAAGCTGCCGTCGGCGTTCGGCACCACCTTGGCGTTGATGCCGGCCTGCTGCAGGGCGGCGGCGATGCCGTCCGGCGTGTTGTTGCTGCTGTCGATGGTGATGGTCTGCGACTTGGCGGCGCTGTTGGGCGTGAACGCGCCGCCGTCGGTGCTGCCGTAATCGACGGTGATGGTGGTGGCCGCGTCGCTGCCGATGGGGGCCGTTTCGGACGGCACGCCTGCGCTGGTCAGCAATTGTCCCTGCGCCAGCTGCTGGACGTTGAGCGCATAGGTGGCGGCCTGGGCCGTTTTGTCGCTGCTGGCCGTGGCCGTGCCGGGCGGGAAGGTGATCGCGTTCAAGCCGCCGCCGACCAGGCTTTGCGCCACCGCCTGGTAGGTGGCCAGCGCGCTCTGCAACTGGCCCAGGCCGGACAGCTTGGTCTGGTCGTTGGTCAGCGCCGCGTTGAGCTTGGCGGCCGCCGCGTTCTGCGACGACATCACCTTTTGCACGCGGGCGTAGACGGCGGCCGAGGCGGCCGAGGTGGAGGAAGTGGCGCTATTGCTATTAGCGCCCGCCGTGCCCACGGTCGAAGTTGTAGTCATGCTGGGTCCCATCCTCAGAAAACGCCGCTGCCGACACCGGCAGCCTGGACGCGCCAGAGTCGAAGCGCGCCCACAGGCGGGACGGCCACAACGCTGACAGCGCCCATTATGCTGGGTGCGCCACAAATGAAAACGGCGAACAGCGCGGTGTTTTCCGCCCTATTCGCCGCCCTGTTCGCCGCCCGCACAGTCTGTGAAGTGTATCTACCGCAGGAACTTGGTTATGGTCGTCAATACCGACAATTCCAGATTGACGAACTGGAAGCCGATCTTGAAATCGTCGCCGCTGAAGATGCAGTAGCTGACGTTGCTGCGGCAAGTGATGATTTGCGCCTTGCCATCGAGGAACAGCTCAAACGACACATGGCCGGCCTGGCCGATCGGCAGCTTGTTGCCCAGCGTTAAAGACAGGCCGGTCAAGCTGATATCGAGGGTGCGTCCCGGAAGGGGTGACATGCCATCCATCACCACCATTGCCTTGGCCCGCATGATCTTGCGGGTGGTTTGCCTTTGATCTACTAACAATTTCTATTCCGATACTGATTACATGAAAAAAACAGGCGCTGCCCGAAGCCCGGCCCGCCGCGACTACGCACGGCTCGGCCACTTTATAATTCTACATGGCAATGAGCTTTGATGTGGATCAAGCGCCAGCTTTACTCATGCTCGCGCAATTTGTTGAAGGCGTCGTCGATGCGCTCGACGGCGATGATGGTCATGCCCTCGATGGCGTGCTTGGGCGCGTTGGCCTTCGGTATCATCGCGATCGAAAAGCCCAGCTTGGCCGCTTCGCGCAAGCGTTCCTGGCCGCGCGGCGCCGGGCGGATTTCGCCGGCCAGGCCGACTTCGCCGAACACCACGAAGCCGCGCGGCAAGGGCTTGTTGCGCATCGACGAGTTGATCGCCAGCAGCACCGCCAGGTCGGCGGCCGGCTCGGTGATCTTGACGCCGCCGACGGCGTTGATGAACACATCCTGGTCGAAGGCGGCGATGCCGGCGTGGCGGTGCAGCACGGCCAGCAACATCGCCAGCCGGTTCTGCTCCAGGCCGACCGAGAGCCGGCGCGCGTTCGGCAGGTGGCTGGCATCGACCAGGGCCTGGATCTCGACCAGCAGCGGGCGCGTGCCCTCCTGCGTCACCATCACGCACGAACCCGGCACCTGGTTGTCGTGCTGCGACAGGAACAGCGCCGACGGGTTCGACACACCCTTCAGCCCCTTTTCCGTCATCGCGAACACGCCGATTTCATTGATGGCGCCGAAACGATTCTTGATCGCCCGCACCAGCCGGAAGCTGGAATGGTTGTCGCCCTCGAAATAGAGCACGGTGTCGACGATGTGTTCGAGCACGCGCGGCCCGGCCAGCGCGCCCTCCTTCGTCACGTGGCCGACCAGGATGATGGTGATGCCGGTCTGCTTGGCCACGCGGGTCAGCTGGGCCGCGCATTCGCGCACCTGGGCCACCGAGCCGGGCGCCGAACTGAGCGCGTCCGAATACACGGTCTGGATCGAATCGATGACGGCCACCTGCGGCTTGACGTCGGCCAGCGTGGCGAGGATTTTTTCCAGCTGTATCTCGGCCTGCAATTTCAGGTCGCGGGCGTCGATGGCCAGGCGCTTGGCGCGCAGCGCGATCTGGGCGCCCGACTCCTCGCCGCTGACGTAGAGCACGCTCTTGGCCTGCGACAGATTGGCCAGCGCCTGCAACAGCAGGGTCGACTTGCCGATGCCGGGGTCGCCGCCTATCAGCACCACGCCGCCGGCCACCAGGCCGCCGCCCAGCACGCGGTCGAATTCCTCGATGCCGGTGCCGAAGCGCGGCACGTCGAGCGCGTCGATGTCGGCCAGCGACAGCACCGGCGCCGTCTGCGCCAGCGACAAATGCTGCGGCTGCGACAGGCGGTTGACGCCGGCCGTCTCGACGACGGTCTCGACCATCGTGTTCCACTGCTGGCAGGCGCCGCACTGGCCGGTCCACTTGTTGCTGATGCCGCCGCAATCGCTGCAGGTGTAATTGGTTTTCGCCTTGGCCATGGTCAGCCTTCGACCACGGGCACGCGCGGCGCCAGCGCACACATCAGCTCATAGCCGATGGTGCCGGCCGCCTCGGCCACGTCGTCGATCGGCAAGCCCCGGCCCCACAGCGTCACCTTGCTGCCGACGCGCGCCTGCGGCAGCGCCGTCAAGTCCACCGTAATCATGTCCATCGACACGCGCCCGACCAGCCGCGTGCGCACGCCGTCGACCAGCACCGGCGTGCCCAGCGGCGCGTGGCGCGGATAGCCGTCGGCGTAACCGCAGGCGACCACGCCGACCCGCATCGGACCGTCGGCCTCGAAGCGGCTGCCGTAGCCGACCGCGTCGCCGACGGCGATCTGCTGCACGCCGATGATCTCGCTCGTCAAGGTCATCGTCGGCAACAGGCCGAAGTCGGCCGCGCTCTTGCCGCCCGGCGTGCCGCCGTACAACATGATGCCGGGACGGACCCAGTCGTTGCCCAACTGATCGCCGAACTCGGCCTGGCGGAAGATGCCGGCCGAATTCGACAGGCTGCGCGGCCCCGGCAAGCCGGCCGTGGCCGCGTGGAAGCGGCGCAGCTGCTCGCGCATTGGCAGGCGCGGGTGGGCGGCGTCGTCGGCGTTGGCGAAGTGCGTCATCAACGTGATCTCGCCCACGCCGGCCAGCGCGCGCAGGCGCGCGTGGGCGGCGCCGTAGGCGGCCGGCGTGAAGCCGAGCCGGTTCATGCCGGTGTTCATTTTCAGGTGCAGGTCGAGCGGCGCCGTCAGCCGGCCGGCGCGCTGCGCCGCTTCCAGCCACTCGATCTGCTCGACGCAGTGGACGGCGCCGTTGAAGCGGTGCCGCACCATCAGTTCCAGGTCGGACGGATCGAAGAAGCCTTCGAGCAGCAGGATGGGCTTGGTCCAGCCGAGCTCGCGCAAGCGCACGGCGTTGTCGAACTCGACCAGCGCCAGGCCGTCGGCGGCGGCGAAACCGCGCAGCGCCCGCTCCAGGCCGTGGCCGTAGGCATTGGCCTTGACCACGCCCCAGGCCCGCGCCTGCGGCGCGCAAGCCTTGGCGCGCGCCAGATTATGCTGCATGGAATCGAGGTGGATGGTTGCGACTATCGGCCGTGGCATAGTGGAAAGAAAGCGTGATGAGCGAAGGCCGTATTTTACCGGGGATAGGAATTAAACTGGCATGAATAAATGAAGGCGACAACGATGCCGACAACCTAGGCGCCGTAAATTTCGTCAAAAATCGACTGGGCCAGCGTCACTGCGTCACGCATGACATCTTCGCCCACAGACAGGTTCAAATGATAGTCCGCATTGGCGCGAAGGTCGCAAAGCTGCCTTAAATACTTGCCGACCGTCTTGGACTTGATGATACGTCCGCCCGTCAACTTCCGATGCGGATTCAACAGAAGTGCGATCAACTGCTCGTGCACTCCGCGCGCGCCACCAACCGATCCTATTTTCGGAAGCGCATTCCTGAACTCGATGCTGGCATGGTAACTTGCATAATAAGATCGGTTCACAACGGCACGATAGGTATTTTCGGCTTTCGCAATCGCTGCGATTTCCTGCGCCGCGTTCAGCAAGTCGTGCGGCATGCAACTCATGCCACTTCCCGGCGCTCACGCGGACTGAGGTCCAACGTTGTGTTTGTATCAGGTAGGAACATGACGTTAAAAATTCCCCTGCCCGCAATTCCCACGGCGCCCTCCTGTTCGGCCAGCGCGGCGTTCAATGCAAGCACATCAAGCCTGCTTCCGGGAACGCGGAACACAATACTCACGCCTGAAAATTCGCCGTCGATAGCAGTGGCCCGGACTTCGGGAATGCCATAGCAGAAAATCCGATGCCGCCGCATTACGAGCCCGGCCGCATCCAAATGCCTTGCAACCTCCTCATCCGAAATTCCATGGACATGAAGCAACGCAGCGGCCTCCAGTTGGATATCGATATCGAGGCCAGTCATATCCATCTCCATCTTCTTGGCCGCGTCGATAAATTGGACCATGGCCTGAAACGCTCCAGCGGCCACTCCGTAACGATACCTCTCCGTGAAGTGTCCGAGAGACGGGCCGCCGATATCGCGATAATAGCCCAGAGCTTCCGAGTAAAAGCCCAAATTCTCCAAGTGAATCAGTAAATTTGTGACGTAAGCTTGATCGTTATTAATGCGCAAAGCTTTGCTGTAGCAATTGCGCATTTCGTCAACATCACCGGCGGCGGCGTGCAAGTTTCCCAGCGAACTCCAGCATTCAGCCGGGTCGTCCCGCATTATCTTGTCGCAATCCCTTTTGATCTGGGCCCAAAGCAGGGAATTTTTGTCCACATATTTTCCGCCTCTGAAAATCGCGTTGAGCTTTTCAGTGATGTCATGTGAGACAAGTTTTGGAGTGGGGGCCATCGGCTGATTTTACATCAGAATGACCAAGCGCCATCAGCACTCCAGCGCTCAGCGCGCCGGCGCCGGAGTCGATGAAATCGGAGCGCCGTACGAGCCATGGCAAGACTGCGGCCTATCCCTTAAGGAAATCAGAACCCGTCGTCAACACCCGTTGCAATTGGGATTGCCACGTCTTTGTGGTATAAAGCAAGCCAGATATGTTTTCAGGCTCCTCCGTATGAAACGTGGTTTCTATACCATTATGGCTGCGCAGTTTTTTTCGTCCCTCGCGGACGCGGCGCTGCTGTTCGTAGCGATCGATTTATTGGTGACGATGAAATCGCCGGCGTGGATCACTCCGCTGCTGAAGCTGTCTTTTGTATTGTTTTACGTGCTGTTGGCCGCATTTGTCGGCGCGTTCGCCGATGCCTTCCCCAAAGGCCGGGTCATGTTCATCGCCAACCTCATCAAGATACTCGGTTGTTCGCTGATCTTCTTCCACGTCCATCCCCTGTTGTCGTACGCCATCGTCGGTTTCGGCGCGGCCGTGTATTCGCCCGCCAAATACGGCATCCTGACGGAATTGCTGCCGCCGGAAAAACTGGTCGCGGCCAACGCCTGGATCGAAGGCTTGACGGTGGCCTCCATCATCTTCGGCACCGTGCTGGGCGGCACCATCGTCAGCGCCAAGGCCTCGGCCTTCCTGCTCGGCTTCGACGTGCCGCTGGTCGACACCGGCATCGACACGCCGACCGAGGCGGCGTTGTGCGTGGTCATCGGCATCTATGTGCTGGCCGCGCTGTTCAACCTGCGCATCCCGGAAACGGGCTACCAGTACGCGCACCAGGAACACAATCCGATCAAGCTCATCACCGACTTCGCCAACTGCTACTCGATGCTGTGGAAAGACAAGCTGGGCCAGATTTCGCTGGCCGTCACCACGCTGTTCTGGGGCGCCGCGCAGACGCTGCAATTCATCGTGCTGGAATGGGCCAAGAAGTCGCTGCAACTGCCGTATGACAAGGCGACCAGCCTGGTCGGCGTGGTCGCCGTCGGCGTCGCCATCGGCGCGGTGCTGTCGGCCTGCTTCATTTCGCTGCGCAAGTCGCTCAGCGTGATCCCGCTCGGCATCGCCATGGGCGTCATCGTCATGGGCATGACGCTGGTTCATTCCGTCTATCTGGCCGCGCCGCTGCTGGTGGTAGTGGGCCTGCTGTCGGGCTTCTTCCTGGTGCCGATGAACGCCCTGCTGCAACACCGCGGCCACGTGCTGATGAGCGCAGGCCATTCGATCGCGGTGCAGAATTTCAACGAAAACCTGTCCATCCTGACCATGCTGGCCGTCTACTCGGTCATGCTGCGCGCCCACCTGAACCTGGACGTCATCATCGTGCTGTTCGGCCTGTTCGTCGCCGGCACCATGTTCTTCATCATGCGCAAGCACGCCGCCAATCAGAAGGAACACGATTCGCTGTCCCTGATCGGCGAGATGAAGCACTGACGGCGGCGCCCCTTCAGGACGGCAGCTGTCCCGACAGCCGGCGCGTGGCGGCCTGCGCGCGCCAGTCGTCCGGCACGATGAAACCGCGGCGCCGCTCCACCAGCCAAGCTCCCTGCTCGGCCACGGCCGCCACCATCACCGGCGCCGGCGCATCGCCGAACTGATCGCGCAACAGGGCCAGCAATTCGCTGTGCGTCAGCGCGGGCGTGTCCAGCGGCGCCTTCAACGGCGCCAGCCAGTGCAGGCGCGGCATGATGATGTAACGCTCGCCGGCGCGCTCACGCAGCTGCGCCAGCGCACCCCAAAAACCGTGGCAGTGCAGCGCCGATATGCCGGCGATCGATGGCGTTGACAGCGGCATGGTCGCCGCGCCGTCGCCGCCATCGAGCGGATAAAACAGCCAGCCCTTGACCAGCGCCTGCGCGCGGTCGACCGGCTGCGGCAGCAGCGGCTGCGCGGCGGGATGGCCGGCCAGCGCCAGCTGCTTGTCCAATATCTTGCGCATCTTGGCGCCCAGCGTGTCGGCCAGGTTGGGGCCGATCAGGCAATTGAAGCGGCCATCGTCGGCCACGCGATGTTCGCCGCAATCGAGCAGATAAAACTTGGTCGCCAGTTCCCAGTGCAGCAGCAAGCCGTGGTCGCGCAGCAGGAAGTCGAATTCGCCGACGGTGTCGTTGCGGCTGGCGCGCACCTGCAAGCCGTGCGCCACCAGCGTGCCGTGCTGCGCGAAATAAAACGCCATCAGTTTTTCGGCGTACAGGCCGAGGCGTGTTTGGACGCGCGCCCCCAGCGCCGCGTCGAGCGCCACCGGATCGCGTTCCAGGGCGAGCAGCCAGCCGGCCGTCGCCGCCGGAACATGGCCCAGCGTGGCGATGCGCCCCCGCCATTGCGGCCAGTGTGGATCGAGCAAATCGGGCGCATCGAGCAGCCATGCCAGCGCGCGCACGTGGGGCCGCGTCAGGTGGCCCCAGCGGCGCTCGAACTGCGCCTGATAGTTGTCAGGCGCCGCCGTCACGCGCCGCCCGCGCCAGACACAGATCGCCCCAGGCCTTGGCCTTGTCTTCCGGCCGGCGCAGCAAGTCGTCGGGATGGTAGGTCGCCACCACCGGCAGCGCGCCGTGGCGCAGCACCTTGCCGCGCGCGGCGGTGGCGCCCAGCAGGCGGCGCACGGCCGCCTGGCCGAAGGTGACGATCATCGCCGCGCCGGTCAGCGCCAGTTCGCGCTCCAGATACGGCGCGCAGGCCGTCACTTCATCGGGCGTCGGCGCGCGGTCGCTGCCGTCCGGATGCGACGGGCGGCACTTGACCAGATGGGTGACGTAGACATCGGCCTCCGTCGTCAGGCCGATCGCTTTCAGCATATTGTCCAGCAGCTGGCCGGCGTCGCCGGTGATGGCGCGGTTTTCCTTTTCGTCGAGACGGGTCGGTCCGGCGCCGAGCGCGATCCACTGCGCGTCGGCCGCGCCCCGGCCCGGCACCACGCCGCGCCGCGTCGCGCACAGGTCGCAGCGGGTGCAGGTGGCGATGGAAGTTTTCAAAGCGGCCCAGTCCATCATCGCGATGGTTTCCGCCGACACCGGAACCGGCCGCGCCGGCGTCGGCGCGTCGTCGAACCAGGAGTTGGAGTCGTCGCCGGCGACGTAGGCGGAATTGTCGGCGCTGTCGGCGGCGCTGCCCTGCGGCGGCGGCGGTGTGACATGGGCTACGGCGGCATCAACGCGGGAAGCGAGGTGCGGGTAGGCGCCCGCATCGGCATCGACTTCGGCGGCAGCTTCGGCTTCGGAGGCGGCTCCAAGTTTGACTTCGGCTCTGGCTTCGACAGCGCGCTGCGACGGCTGGCCGGCTTGCGCGGGCGCGACGGCATCGGCCAGCGCGGCGGCGAAAGCGTCGTCCGTCACGGCGGCGCGCGGCGCGGCGGCGACTGCCGCAACCGGCTCCGGCTGCGGTGCCACCTGCGGTTCGGCCAGCGCCTCCTCCTCGACCGCATCGACCTGCGACAACTGCGCGTGGCGCAAGGTCCAGTGCGCGCCCACGCCCATCTCCGCCAGGAACGCCGCGCTGCGGCCCGCCATCCGACTCATAGTCCCAACCTCATCACAATGGCATCTTCACGTTGCTGATACGCGGCGGGGTAATATCCTTTGCGCAGGCCGATCCGCGCAAAACCATAACGTTCATAAATCTCCAGCGCGCGCGTGTTCGACGGCCGCACTTCCAGCAGCACCGATTCCATGCCCAGGCCGCGCGCGCAGGCCACGGCCTGATTCAGCAAAAAGCGTCCCAGCCCCTGGCCCTGGCGTTCGGCCGACACCGCGACGTTCAGCAAATGGGCCTCGTCGACGATCGCCATCAGCAGAAAATAGCCCAATAATTCGCCGGCGTGGTCGCGCAATATCCACGCCTGATAGCCGCTGGCGAGGGAATCGAGGAAATTGGCGCGGCTCCACGGATGCGGATACACCGTCAACTCCAGCGCCAGCACGCCCTCGATGTCGGCCTGCCGCATCGGCTCGTAATTGAGCCGGGCCAGATCCCAGACCGCCGCCATCACGCGCCCGCCTCGGCCGCCTTCGCAGCCTGGATGTCGCGGCGCTCGGCGCTGGTGTAGGCGATTTTATTACGCAGGTACAGCGGCTGCGCGTCGGCCGCCGACACGGTCGCGCCGGCGGCGTGGGCGATGCGCGCCAACTGCGCGACCTGGGTCGCGTGCGGCATCACGCCGGCGTGCGCCGTGGCCGCGAACGCGCGGCCCGCGAACGCTTCCGCATACGCCGCCAAGCCGTTGCCGCAGGCGCTGACCGCGCCGTGCGGCTGCACATCGTGCGGCGCCGACAGCGTCGGCCCCACCACGGCCGTCCACGCGCCGTCGTAACGGTATTGGGCCCAATACACTTCGCCCATGCGCGCATCGAGCACCGCCAGGATCTCGCCGGCGCCGAACTGCTGATGGCAGGCCAGCGCCATCGCGTCCAGCGTCACCACCGGCACCACCGGCAAACCGGCGCCGAAGGCCAGTCCCTGCGCGATGCCGCAGGCGGTGCGCACGCCGGTGAAGGAACCGGGGCCGGAACCGTAGGCGATGGCGTCGCAATCCTTGAGCGCGATGCCGGCCTGCGCCAGCACCTGCTGGATCATCGGCAGTATCGATTGTGAATGGGTGCGCACGCCGGACGACTCGCGCGCGAAGACGGCGTCGCCGTGCAGCAGCGCGCAGGACGCGGTTTCGGAGGAGGTTTCAATGGCGAGTATGGTAGACATCCGGTATTTTAACCCGGCGCCGCGGCATCGGCCACAAGGGCGGCCATCACGGGGCCACAAGCGGGGCCGCCCGACAGGCTGTAGAATATGCCCGATTGGCGCCCCGCGCCCGCAGATAAAGAAAAGACATGCACAGCCTGACCCTGAATCCGGACAACCGCGGCGACGTGGCCGCCGCGCTGGCCGGCGACCGCTGGGTGGTGGCCTGCCTGTGCGCGGCCTGGTGCGGCACCTGCGGCACCTATCGCGCGACGTTCGACGAACTGGCCGCTCGCCATCCCGACAAATTTTTCATCTGGATCGATATCGAGGATCACGCCGATGTCGTCGGCGACCTGGACGTCGAAAATTTTCCCACGCTGCTGATCCAGCATCACGAGCGGGTGGCGTTTTTCGGCACCATGCTGCCGGACGCCGGCATCGCGCACCGCTTGATCCAGGCGCAGTCGGCACAGAGCGAAGCGGAACTGGCTGCGCTGGCCGACAGCAGCGAGGAGCGCCGCCAGTGGCAGCGCGACTGCAATCTGCGCACGCTGCTGCGCGCGGCGCTCATCTGATACCTGCGCCGATACGCTGCGCTAGCGGCGCGGCGGCAAACTAAACCGGGGTCAGGCCACGGTTTCGAATGCCCCTCTCGAA
>NZ_JANXMI010000178.1 GCF_025354735.1 Rugamonas sp. | reverse complement strand
CGAACAGGACCGTGAAACAACTTTGCGCCGATGATAGTGCTGCAACCAGTGTGAAAGTAGGTTATCGTCAGGCTAGTTATATTAAGAAACCCCTTCAGGTGATCCTGTCGGGGTTTTTTTTCGTCCATACATTTCAATATATTCAGACGTAAAAAAGCGCACCGAAGTGCGCTTTTTATTCGAATTCTCGGGTATCAAATGCCCCAGATGATACTTTCGCCTTCTTGTTTCGCCGTTTTCAACATTTCCAGCAGCGGGAAGGCGCGGGCTGCGAAGCCGACGCGTTGCATCAGTGCGTGCTCGGTCGATTCGCCTTCCTCTTTTTCGTGGGCATGGGCGTCGTGTTCGACGTCATCTTCCGGGTGCTGCCTGGTGGCGGCGACTTCCTGTTCCAGCACCGACAGTGCTTCCGCCGCTTCGGCCGCCGTGATGACGCCGCGCGTCGGGCTTTTATGCAGCAGATCGAGAATTCGTTGGGCATGCTCCTGAAACATCAGGACCTCAGGCGAGGACTTTGATTTAAAAGTAATCAACATAAAAGCTTTCTAAGTCTTGTTGTTAGTGGTGAAACGATAGCACGACTGGCCCATTTGCACAGGCGCGGTGACGCACATAAGGACCAGGTTCAGATGGATCAGCCGCGCCATCGCCCCGTTTACCCGTCCTCAGTTCAGCTTAAAAGAGCTGATGAAAGTGTCCACCGTGTCTTGCGAAACTTGCTTGCCACGGGCCATGACGATGACTTGATAAATGCGCTTGTCCTTGGCGACAAAATGGCCGGCAAGCAGCATCGGTTTGCCATTTTGGCTCCCCCTGGCTTCGATGGCGATGGTCGTTTGTTGACCGCCGGACACCTTGTCCAGCGTCACCGTGCCGCCTATATTCTTGACCATCGCCGTTTTCATGGCGAGCACGGCGATTTGCGCGTGGGCCGGGTCCGCCACCTCAGCACTACCTACAGCAAAGCTCGTGCCATCGACTACCGCCGCCGCCATCGTCATGCTCACTTGCTGCCCGTCCAGATCGATGGTGCGGGTTTGCTGCACCGGCTTGGCCGGGAACAGCACGGTATAAGGCGCGTCGTTGCTGCGGTAATCGCGCCAGTCGAAGGTCGGGCTGCAGGCCGATAGCGCCGTGGCCGCCAGCACCGTCGCCGCCAGCATGGGGTAAGTTATTTTTTGCATGTCAGATGGTAGCAGCAGCGGACCGGTGCCGGCAATTACCGCCTAGCGTTCGAGCAGCGCGCGCCGGTATTGCACCGCTTCGCCCACGTGTGCCGCGTTGATGGTGGCGAGGCCTTCCAGATCGGCGATGGTGCGCGCCACCTTCAGCACCCGGTGATAGGCGCGCGCCGACCAGTTGAAATGCACCATCGCATGTTGCAGCCGCCGTGCTCCGGTGCGGTCGAGGCGGCAGTGATGGTCGATTTCGCCCGTGCTCAGCAGCTGATTGCTTTTTTGCTGGCGCGCCAGTTGCCGCTGATACGCTAGCTCGACGCGGGCGGCGATGGTGGCGGACAGTTCGCCGTCGGCCTCGGCGCTCAAGGCTTCGGGCGTGACGGCGTTCACCTGGATCTGCATGTCTATGCGGTCGAGCAACGGTCCTGAAATCCGGTTTTGGTAGCGGAATATACTGTCCAGGGTACAGTGACAGCGGCCCGATTCATGCCCCATATAGCCGCATGGACAGGGGTTCATTGCGGCGACGAGCTGGAAGCGGGCCGGAAAATCCGCCTGGCGGGCCGCGCGCGAAATGGTGACGCGGCTCGATTCCAGCGGCTGGCGTAATACTTCCAGCACCCGCCTGTCGAACTCGGCCAATTCGTCGAGGAACAGGATGCCGCAGTGGGCGAGCGAAATCTCGCCCGGCCGGGGCTGGCTGCCGCCGCCGACCAGCGCCACGCCGGAAGCCGTATGGTGTGGCGCCCGGAAGGGGCGGCGCTTCCACTGGTCGATGCTGAAACGGCCGCTGAGCGACTGCACGGCGGCCGCCTCCAGCGCTTCATCGTCCGTCATCCGCGGCAACAAACCTGCCAGACGTACCGCCAGCATGGTCTTGCCGGCCCCAGGTGGGCCCAGCAGCAGCACGCTGTGGGAGCCAGCGGCCGCCACTTCCAGCGCCCGCTTGGCGCTCTGCTGGCCTTTGACTTCGGCGAAATCGGGATAGTCCGATACGACTTGCGGCAGCCGGGGCGTGTGGCGCGACAGGGCCGACGCCGCCTCGCCGCTGGCGAAGTGGGCGCACACTTGCAGCAGCGTCACGGCCGGATAAATGTGGACTTTGCCGGCCAGCGCGGCTTCGTCGGCATTGGCCTGGGGCAGGATGAAAGCGGGCGAGGCGCCGCTGCGCTGCATCGCGAACGCCATCGCCAGGGCGCCGCGCACCGGGCGCAAGTCGCCCGACAGCGACAGTTCGCCGGCGAATTCGTATTGCGGCAGGCGCGAGGCGGGAATTTGCCGGGACGCGGCCAAAATGCCCAGCGCGATCGGCAAGTCGAAGCGGCCCGATTCCTTGGGCAGGTCGGCCGGCGCCAGATTGACGGTGATGCGCTGGGCCGGGAAGTCGAAACCGCCATTTTGTATCGCCGCGCGGACCCGGTCCTTGGCCTCCTTGACCTCGGTTTCTGGCAAGCCAACGATGGCGAACGCGGGCAGGCCATTGGCCAGATGCACCTCGACATTGACCTCGGGCGCTTCCATGCCGGCTAGGGCGCGGCTTTTCAGGACGGCGAGGCTCATCGTGCTCCTTGGTTGGAACGGCGGCGGTGTCCTGAGATCGTAGAGGTTTGAAGCGGGCAGGCCTTGAGATCGGCCAAAGAGGCCGGGCGCCGCGAGGGGCGCCCGGCGCGGGACTTACTTTTCGGTGGACAAACGCGCTTCGAGTTCAGCCAGCCGTGCTTCCAGCGCTTCGAGCTTGCCGCGGGTCTTGGCCAGCACCTGGGCCTGGATGTCGAATTCCTCGCGCGTGACCAGGTCGAGGCGGGAAAAGCCCTGCGTCATCATCGACTTGACGTTCTTTTCGATGTCTTTGGCGGGCGAATTCTCGATGGCCTGGCTGATTTTGCCGTGCAATTCGTTGAAAAAATTGTTCATGTCCATGATAGTCCTTGATTTAGCCGGCGGCGCATCGCACCATTGCGGTGCGCCTCGGCTTTAAAGTGGTGCGAATTCCCATTCCGACGGCTGGATGTAACAAATTCCCCAGCCGTATCATCGCTATCTCCGGCTGATGTCTGTTTTGCAGCTGTCATAGATGCAATATTAGCTGGCACGCATTCTGCTAAAGAAACCAATGAAGTATCTAGCCTAGATTTTAAACCGCAACAGCAATCTAAGTTCAACTTAAAGGAAATCTTCATGAGAAACCTTGTACAGAACTGGACGATCGTAGCAGCGTTATCCGTGGTATTCGGTACTTTGACGGTGGGCTTGGCAAGGGCCGAGGATGCTCCCGCCGCTGAAGTGAAGCCTGATAATGAAATCAGTTACAACGTCGCCGTGGCCAGCGACTATCGCTTTCGCGGCATCTCGCAGACCCGGTTGATCCCGGCCCTGCAGGGCGGCGCCGACTGGATCAACAATCCAACCGGCGTGTATGCCGGTACCTGGTTGTCCACCATTAAGTGGATCAACGACGGCGGCGGCGATGACAACATCGAATGGGATTTATACGCCGGCAAGCGCGGCGACATCACCAAAGACATCTCCTACGACGTCGGCGGCCTGTATTACTTTTATCCGTCGAACGGATTGCACCCGAATGCGAACACCTTCGAATTGTACGGCCAACTCACGGCCGGTCCGTTTTCCTTGAAGTATTCGCAATCGCTGACCAATGCCTTCGGTTTCGCCGACAGTAAAAACAGCGGTTACCTGGACGCCAATTTCAATTACGACGTCTACCAGGGCTATACGCTCAATGTGCACGCCGGCCACCAGAATATCAAGAATTCCGGTTCGGCCAGCTATAGCGACTACAAGATCGGCGTGACCAAAGATTTCGGCATCGTCAGCGTTTCGCTGGCCGCCATTAAAGCCGATACCAGCGCTTATGTCGCGCCGGACGGCAAAAACCTCGCCAAAACCGGCGCGGTCCTGATAGTCACTAAAACCTTCTAAGCGAGGCCTGTATGAAAATGATTACCGCCATTATTAAGCCGTTCAAGCTCGACGAGGTCCGCGAGGCCCTGTCAGCGATCAACGTGCAAGGCATCACGGTGACCGAAGTCAAAGGTTTCGGTCGTCAAAAAGGCCACACCGAGTTGTATCGCGGCGCTGAATACGTGGTCGATTTCCTGCCCAAGACCAAAATCGAGGCCGCCGTCGACGACGCCATCGTCGACCAGGCCATCGAAGCCATCGAGGGCGCCGCCCGCACCGGCAAGATCGGCGACGGCAAGATCTTTGTGTACAACCTGGAACAAGTCATCCGTATCCGTACCGGCGAAACCGGCAACGAAGCACTCTAAGGGGAAGATTGATGAAAAAAAATAGAACAAAATGGCTAGCCGGGATCGCTGTCCTGTGTGCCGTCGGCGCTGCCCTGCCTTCCTACGCGGCCGATGAGGCCAAGGCGGCGCCGGCGGCGTCCGTCCCCGCTCCCGCCATAGCGTCCGCCGCCGCGTCCGCGCCCGCCGCTGCGATGCCGGCCGCCGCCGCCGACGCGGCTCCCGCGCCCGC
>NZ_JANXMI010000103.1 GCF_025354735.1 Rugamonas sp. | reverse complement strand
GGTGCGCGGCGTCAAGTCGCGCCTGGCCCATTCCGGCGTCGAGGCCGACGCGCTGTTCGCCGAAGCCGGCCTCGACGAAGGAGACGGCCTGGCCTGCGACGCCCTCACCCTGTCCGACAAACTGAGCCACCTGTGGGAACTGGTGGTGCGGCAGTCGGGCGACCCGCTGATCGGCCTGAAAATCTCCACCCCGCACCGGCTCGGCTGGCTGGGCGTGATGGGCCACATCATGCTGGTGTCGCCGACGGTGCAAAGCACGATAGAGCGCTGCCACGGCCACACCCGGGTCGGCATGGTGCTGCCGGGCGCGCACCGGCCCGTGCCGCAGCAGCGCTACGACTTCGTCTGGTGCGTGCTGCTGCGCACGCTGCGCTGCGCCTCCGGCAACGACCACGCCACCCCGGTGGTGGTCGAATACGCCTTCCCGCGGCCGGCCAACGCCCACGTCTACGCCGAAACCTTCGGCTGTCCCGTGCGTTTCGACATGCCGCACAATGTGATGGAATTCGCCGACTCGGACCTCGTCATGGCGCTGCCGCCGCAGCCGCCGCACGCGCCCCTGGCGGACGGCGCGGCGGCCGGCGCCCACGTCTTGGATGGCGCGGCCGGTGTACACGCGCTGGACGGCGCGGCGGCCGGCGCCCACGTGCTGGCCAGCCTGGCGCACGCCGAGCCGCCCACCTTCAGCGCCCGCGTGCAGGCGCTGCTGGCCACGCTGCTGCCGAAGGGGCCACCCCACCGCGACCACGTGGCCGCGCTGCTGATGATGAGCGAGCGCACGCTGCAACGCCGCCTGGACGAGGAAGGCACCAGCTTCACGGCCCTGGTCGACGACACCCGTCGCGAGCTGGCGCGGCAGTCGCTCGGCAGCGGCGACCTGTCGCTGAAAATGCTCAGCTTCCAGCTCGGCTTTTCCGAACCGAGCGCGTTTTACCGCGCCTGCAAGCGCTGGTTCGGCATGGCGCCGTCGGACATCGTCAGCCTGGCCCAGCGGCCCGGCGCCGATCAATAATCAGCACGACAACACGCGAGGAGACGGCGATGGGATGGCTATCGGGGAATCAAAAAAAATCGATGCTCGGTCAGCTGCTGGTCAAGCAGAAACTGATTTCGCAGGCCCAGCTGGCGCAAGCCATCGAGAAGCAGCGCAGCACCGGCCAGCGCCTCGGCGACATTTTCGCCGAATGGAACATCATCACGCAGCAGCACGTGCAGGACGCGCTGCGCAAGCAGCGCAACCTGCGCCTGGCCGCCGCCATCGCGACGTCGCTGCTGGCGCCGCTGGAAGGTTACGCGGCCGAAGCGCTGCCGGCCATCGCCATCGCCACGCCGGTGATCCTGGCGCACAACAAGGCCGGCATGCAGATGCTGACCGAGGATGAACTGAGCGGCGCCGCCGCCCAAGGCCTGGGCGACGACCTGGTGGCGCGCATCCGGCAACAGGTCGGCAGCAACGGCATCGACGTGGTCGGCGACATGGCCAAGATCCTCAACCCGGTGCTGGGCTTCCTCGATGCCGACAGCAGCATGAAAGACGTCGTCTACGACCCCGGCAAGGCGGCCGCCACCATCAACAAGGACGGCAGCATGACGCTGAGCCTGCCGACCTCGATCGGCGAGCTGAACTTCGCCAATATCCGTGTCAAGGGCTCGGACGGGCCCAGCTTCGGCAGCATCTCGATCAAGAATATCGACTTGACCGGCACCGTCATCACCGTCGGCTTGCACCACTGATGGGGGGCGTGCTTGCAACGACAGCGGCATTGACGGCCGCGCTGGCGTGGGCCGCGCCGGCGCAGGCCCAGAGCATCGCCGCCGAGCGCCTGTCCGAAGACCGCGTCGACGTCGCCGAAGTGCAGCGCGCTTCGCCGGCGGGCAAGACCTACGACGCCGTCACCATCATCGCCGCGCCGGTGGCCGAGCTGTGCGCCATCGTGCAGGACTACGGCGCCTACCCGGCCTTCATGCCGAACACGGCCGGGACGACCATCGTCAGCAGCGAGGACGGTCACGCCGTCATCGACATGACGCTCAGCCTGCCGCTGGGGAAAAGCAAGCGCTACCGCTTGCAGCTCGACGCCAAGCGCGGCGGCGACAATTGCCAGCTATCGTGGAAGCTGGTGGCGCGCGCCGACCTGGCGCCGGCCGACACCATCGCCGACACCAGCGGCTACTGGATGTTCACGCCGCTGCCGGCCAACCACGGCAAAAGCGTGGTGGAATATTATGTCTACGCCGATCCGGGACCGGTGCCGTTCGGGCTGGGCTGGATCGTCGACATCATGAGCAAAAAGAGCTTGCCCGATACGCTGGAAGCGCTGCGCGGCCGCGCCCGCAAACCGTAGCGCGCCGCCGACACCGGGGTCAAGACCGGGGGGCAGATCATAGTTTCGCGAAATCGGGGTCAGACCACGGTTTCGATAGATTCATTCGAAACCGGGGTCTGACCCC
>NZ_JANXMI010000084.1 GCF_025354735.1 Rugamonas sp. | reverse complement strand
CTCGGACATGCCGATGATGCCGTTCATCGGCGTGCGGATCTCGTGGCTCATCATGGCCAGGAAGCGCGACTTGGCCTCGCTGGCGGCGTCGGCGCGCCGCATCAGGGCCGTCGCGTGCGCGGCGTCGTGTTCGCGCCGTTTGAGCAGCACGGCCATCAGCCAGAACGCCCCCAGCAGCGCCACCATGGCCGCCAGCGCCACCGCGCCCAGCAGGCGCACATTGCGCCACCAGCCCTCGAGCAGCAAGTCCCCGGTGATGGTGGCGTTGATGATCAGGGGATAGTTGCGGACCCGGCGCACGGCGCCCATGCGGAACACGGCGCGCCGGCCGTCGGAGGCGCGCGGGCTGTCGGTGAGCACGACGGCGCTGTCCTGCCCTCTGCTGAGCACATCGTGGGTGGCGCCGCCGCTGACGCGCCGCCCCATCAGCGCCTCCCTCAGCGGCCAGCGCGCCAGCAAGGTGTAGTCGCTCTGGTACAGCGTGATGGTGGCGTGGTCGCCCAGGCTGACGTTGCGGAAGAAGTCGGCGAAGAAGTCGCACGACACGCCCACCAGCACCACGCCGGCGAAGCGGCCGGCGCCGTCGTCGAGGCGGCGGCTGACGTAGAAGGTCCACTTGCCGTCGCCCTTGTTGCGCACCGGCTGGCTCAGGAAGGGGGCCGCGCCGGCGTGGTCGCGGTGGTGGATGAAATAGTCGCGCTCGGCCAGGTTGATGGCCGGCGCCGGATAGGCGCGCGAATAGTTGAGGACGGCGCCGGCGGCGTCGATGATGGTGGCCACCGCGATCTGCGGCTGGCCGCCCAGCTTGTCGCGCAGCGCCTGCTGCAGGGCGGCGCCGCCCAGCACGGCGGGGTCGCCGCGGGCCGGGCGCGCCAGCTCGGCCAGGCTGTCGAGCGTCAGATAGGTCGACGTCATGGTCTGGGCCGTGTTCTCGGCCAGCACCAGCGTCAGGCTGCTCAAGTCCTGGCGCCAGTCCTCGATTTCGTGCACGCGCAAGATCCAGGCCGACACCGCCGTCGTCGCGCCCAGCAGCAGCAGGATGGCGGCGCCGATGGCGGCGGTGGCGCGGCCGGCGCGCATGCCGGTCCAGCGCAGCGGATTGCGGCGGCGCTCGATGCCGCCGGGAATGGCGGCCATCTTGCCGCCCGCCCCTGCGGCGGCGCCGTCCTGGGCGCGCCCGTCGGCGGCACGGCCGGTCGCGCGCTGCGCGCTCATGGCGCCGGCGGCGCGAGGTCGGCGCCGTCGTAGCCGGCGATGCTGGCGGCCACGTCGCGCAACACCTGCGCGAACAGCGGCGCCAACGGTTCGGCGCTCTGCGGTCCGGGCAGGGTCCCGCCCCCGCCCGCCGCCAGCTCGATTTCCTGCAGCCGCGCCGCCAGCGCCACGGCGCCGACCAGCGCCGCCGTGCCCTTGAGCGCGTGGCTGGCATGGGAGACGGCGCTCCGGTCGCACGCGCCGAGCGCCAGTCGCAGGCGCTCGTACATCGGCGGCGCGATGGCCAGGAAGGTCTGCTACAGGGCCTGGAACGAGGCCAGGTCGCCGGCCACGGCGTGCATCAGCACGGCCGGGTCGATGCTGTCGTAGCGGGCGCTCATGCGGCCTCCCGCGCCGTGTCCGCCACCGGTGCCGTGCGCCGCCGCGGACACGGCAGCGACACGGAAAACACGGCGCCCCGCGGCGCTGCGGCGCCGACCCAGATGCCGCCGCCCATCAGTTCGACGAGCTGGGCCGCGATGGCCAGGCCGAGGCCGGGACCGTCCTTGCCGCGGTCGGCGCCGCCCTCGGCCTGCACGAATTTTTCGAAGATGCGCCGCCGCAGCGCCGCCGGCACGCCGCGGCCCGTGTCGCTCACGCGCAGCAGCACGCCGGGGCCGTCGACGTCGGCGCTCAGCTGCACGGCGCCGGCATCGGTGGCGTCGACGGCGTTGCGCAGCAGGATGTCGAGCACGCGCAACAGCTTGCGGCGGTCGCACACGAGCCGGCGCGGCAGGCCGGGACCGCAGCGCAAGTCCAGCGCCAGCCCCTTGGCGTGGGCGGCGTCGCGCTGTCCGGCCGCGGCCTGCTGCAACAGCTCGCCCAGCGGCTCGGCCTCCAGCTCCAGCGCCGCCTGGCCGGTCTCCAGCGCGCTCAGCTCCAGCACCGCTTCGACCAGGCCCAGCAGCTTCATGCCGCAGCCGTTGATGGCCCGCACGAAGCCGCCGGCGCGGCTGGCGCCGAGCTCCATGGCCAGCAGCTCCGAGTAGCCGAGGATGCCGTTCAGCGGCGTGCGCAACTCGTGCGACATGGTCGACAGGAAGCGCGACTTGGCCAGGTTGGCGCCGATCGCCTCGGCCCGGCTGGCGCTGAGCCAGCCCACCAGCAGCACGATGGCGCCGGCGAACAGGGCGATCACCAGCGTGACGCCGGCCGCCAGCGCCAGCGCGCGCTGGCGGCCGGCCATGTGCTCGGCCAGGCGCTCGGCGCGGTCGAAGCCGACCAGGGCGTACAGGGGAAAGCGGTCGAGCTTGGCATACGCGTAGATGCGCACGCGGCCGTCGATGGGGCCGGGCGCCGTCAGCAGGCCGTGGCCGTTGGCCCGCAGCGCGGCGAACACGGCGCTGTCGTGGATGTCCTGGCCCAGGCGCTCGTCCAGGCCCAGGCGGCGCGCGCGCATGACGCCGTCGGCGCCGACCAGAGCGATCGAGCCCTGCCGGCCGACGTCGATGTCCTGGTACAGCCGCGTGAAATAGGCCGGGTCCATCGACGCCACGACCACGCCCTGGTAGCCGCCATCGGCGCCGCTGATGCGGCGCGTCAGCTGCAGCGACCATTTCTTCGACACGCGGCCCAGCACCGGCTTGCTGATATAGAGTTCGGCGTCGGGGTCGCGCTGGTGCACGAGCACGTGTTCGCGGTCGCTCAGGTTGAGGGGCGCGAACGGTGCGCTGGCCAGCACCACGTCGCCGCCGGGACCGACGATGCTGAACAAATTATACAAGTCGCTCGGCCCCAGCCCCTCGCGCAGCGCGCGCCGGATGTCGAGCGAACGGCCCTCGCTCCGATAGCGGTGGCGCAGGAAAATGACGGCCTGGTCGGCCGCCTCCAGCGTGCGGGTGGCGTGCTCGCCGAACAGCCGCACCAGGGCGCCGGCGTCGCGCGCGGCGTCGTCCAGGGCGTCGCGCTCGGCCGCCCGCAGCTGCGCCACGGTGACGACCCACACGCCGGCGATCAGCAGCAGCGCGAACACGCCCGGCAGCCAGCGCGCATCGACCCGCCTCAATGTCCGTCGCCACATGATGCCTCCCCGCCGACAGGGCCCCGGTCCGGCGGACGGGGTGCCGCTATCGAGCCTCCATGGTGCCCGCAAAAAACATATTTGTCAAATTCGATTAAATCATTAAAATCATTTCACAACACGGCGATACTGCGCGCAGCAGGCCTTCAGGTCGCCACGCAGCTCGTCGTAGTTGACGGGCTTGGCGAAAAACACGACGCCGGCCGGCACGCCGCCGCGCGCCGCCAGCTCCGCCTCGGTCAGCCCCGACAGGATGGCGATGCGCTCAGTTCGGGGTCGGCGACGATGGTCTTGACCACCTCGTAACCGTCGATGCCGTCCATGACGATGTCGGCCAGCAGGATGTCGGGCTGGCGGCGCGCGATCTCGGGCAGGGCCTGGTGGCCGGCGCGGCGCTGCGCGCGGGCGCCCCACCGGCCGACGCCGTGGCCTTGTACGCCAGCACGGCCTGCGGCGGGATGCGGCGGTGGCCGCCCTTGGTCTGCCAGGCCTCGATCACGCCGGCCTCGACCAGCTGCTGGACCGAGGACACGGACACGCCGAGGATCTCGGCGGCGCGCCGGGTGGTGCAGACCTCGTCGGCCGTCATATCGTTGCCTTCATCGTCGCGGATTCCCAAATTAACCACAGGCAATAAAAATAGTTTCACGAATTAAGCACTTATTTGATTAATTCACTATAATTGATTTTATAGATGACGTCGCGCAAAGCGCGGCGCCGCCGCTCCCCGGCATTGTGCCGCCGAATCGCCGCGCCGCGGCGGGCGCGGCCGGGGCGGCGCAAATCGCGGAATTCAACGCCAACACAGGAGCACACCATGAACCGTACCGAAGATCCATCATCGGCCGCCGCGCCGGCCGCCCGCCCCACCCTGGTGTTCGGCCTGGGCCGCGAGGAATACGCCATCGACATCGGCCTGGTGCAGGAGCTGCGCGGCCACGACAACGTCACCCGCCTGGCCAACGCGCCCGATTATGTGAAAGGCTTCATCAATCTGCGCGGCGTGATCGTGCCGCTGCTCGACCTGCGCATCAAGTTCGGCCTGGCGGCGCCGGCCTGCGACGCCACCACCGTCGTCGTCATCCTCGACCTGGGACTGCGCACGGTCGGCGTCGTCGTCGACCGCGTCACCGAGGTGGTCGACCTGATGCCGAACCAGCTGCGCCCGGCGCCCGCGATCGGCGGCGGCATCGACACCGGCCACGTGCTGGCCATCGCCACCCTCGACGAGCGCATGCTGATCCTGGTCGACATCGGCCGGCTGCTCGGCGGCTTCCTCGACGCGGCGCCCGAGCGCCTGGCAGCCTGATCCCCCACCCCGATTGGAGAGAACACCATGAAACTGAACCAAATGACGATAGGCCGCCAGCTCACGCTCAGCTTCGGCGCCGTCCTGGTGCTGCTGGTGGCGATGGCCGCGCTGGCCTATGTGCGGGTCGGCCAGCTCAATGCCATCATCACGCTGGCCAGCAACGACCGCTACCCGAAAACGGTGATGGCGCACACCATCAAGGATGAGCTCAATGTCAACACGCGCACCATGCGCACCATGCTGCTGCTGAGCGACGCGGCGGCGGTCGACGCGGCGCGCGAGGAACTCAGCCGCAGCTCGGCCGTCATCTCCGCCACGCTGGACCGGCTCGACGCCGCCACCACGTCCGTGCGGGGCCAAGCGCTGCTCGATGCCGTCACCAGCAGCCGCAAAGGCTTCCTGGCCCAGCGCAGCCGGTTCCTCGACCTCTACAAGGCGGGACAAAAAGAGCAGGCCCAGGCGCTGCTGCTGGGTCCTATCCGTAGCAGCCAGGCCGAGTATTTCGAGCGACTCGACCAGCTGATCGCCTTCCAGTCCAAGCTGATGGACGACAGCGGCGCCGAGGCGGAAAACCTGGCCCGCCAGACTGGACTGATGCTGCCGGCGCTGGCGCTGGCGGCGCTGGCCGTCGGCTCCACGCTGGCCGTGCTGACCACCGGCGCCATCGTGCGGCCGCTGCGGCAAGCCGTGGGCGTGGCCCGCAGCGTGGCCGGCGGCGACCTGTCCAGCGTGATCACCGTGCGCGGCGGCGACGAGACGGCCCAGCTGCTGCGCGCGCTGCAGGACATGAGCGCCAGCCTGGCCACCATCGTCGGCGACGTGCGCGGCGGCGCGGCGGCCATCGCCAGCGCCTCCGGCCAGATCGCGGCCGGCAACCTCGACCTGTCGGCCCGCACCGAGCAGCAGGCCGGCGCGCTCGAGGAGACGGCCTCGTCGATGGAAGAATTGACCGCCACCGTGCGCCAGAACGCCGACCACGCACGCCAGGCCCATATGCTGGCCGCCGGCGCGTCGGATGCGGCCCGCCACGGCGGCGCCATGGTCGGCCAGGTGGTGCAAACCATGGCCGCCATCAGCGCCGCGTCGCAAAAAATCAGCGACATCATCGGGGTCATCGACGGCATCGCCTTCCAGACCAACATCCTGGCCCTGAACGCGGCCGTCGAGGCGGCCCGGGCCGGCGAACAGGGGCGCGGCTTCGCCGTCGTCGCCTCGGAAGTGCGCAATCTGGCGCAGCGCTCGGCCGCCGCCGCCAAGGACATCAAGGTGTTGATCGGCAGCTCAGGCGAACAAGTCGCGCTGGGCAGCCGGCTGGTCGACCAGGCCGGCGCCGGCATGCAGGCCATCGTCGACGGCATCACCCGGGTCGGCGACGTCATGGCCGAGATCCTGTCGGCCAGCGAGGAACAGAGTAGCGGCATCGAGCAGATCAACGCCGCCGTCGGCCAGATGGACCAGGCGACCCAGCAGAACGCGGCCCTGGTCGAGGAGGCGGCCGCCGCCGCCGCCGCCATGCGGGAACAAGCGGCCGGCCTGGAGCGATCGGTGGGCGTGTTCCGGCTGGCGGCGCGGCC
>NZ_JANXMI010000070.1 GCF_025354735.1 Rugamonas sp. | reverse complement strand
GGTCGGACTGGATCAAGGTCAGGCGCTCTTCCAGCTTGTAGGTGGCGACGTTTTTCTTCGCCACTTCCAGCGCGTCGGCCGAGATGTCGACCGCGTCCACGTGCGCGTCCGGGAAGGCGTCGGCCAGCATGATGGCCAGGCAGCCGGACCCGGTGCACAGCTCCAGCACATTGCTGACGCCTTCGGGATCGTTGACCCACGGCGCGAAGTAGTCGGGAATCAGTTCCGCGATGAAGGAGCGCGGCACCAACACGCGCTCGTCGACGTAGAAATTATAGGTGCCGAGCCAGCCCTCGTTGGTGATGTAGGCCGCAGGCACGCGGTCGACGCTGCGGCGCTCGATCACCGCCAGCACGGCCGCCACTTCTTCCGGCAGCAGGCGCGCGTCGAGGAAGGGGTCGAGCTTGTCGAGCGGCAGCTTGAGCGTGTGCAGGATCAGGTAGGCCGCTTCGTCGAGCGCCTCGGCGCTGCCGTGGCCGAAGAACAGCTTGGCCGTGTTGAAGCGGGTGACGGCATAGCGCAGCAGGTCGCGCGGCGTGGTGAATGGTGTCGTAGTCATGGGCTGTCTCGGTAAAACAAATAAGGGGCGATGCCAGCGGCGCTCATCGTTGTGCTGATCGCCGCGCGCGGTTCAGCGCAGCAGATTTTCCAGCGTGCGCCGATAGATATTCTTCAGCGGATCGATGAAACGCAGCTCAATGTGCTCGTCGATCTTGTGTATACTGGCATTGGGAGGGCCGAATTCTATCACCTGAGGACAGATCTGCGCGATAAAGCGGCCGTCCGAGGTGCCGCCGGTGGTCGACAGCTCGGTCTCGACGCCGGTTTCGGCGCGGATCGCGGCGGCCAGCGCATCGCTGAGCGAACCGCGCGGCGTCAGGAAGGGCAGGCCGCTCAAGACCCATTTCAGCTCGTAGTGCAGCTGGTGCTTGTCGAGGATGGCGTGCACGCGTTTTTTCAAACCCTCGTGCGTGCTGGCGGTCGAAAAGCGGAAATTGAAGTCGACCACCATCTCGCCGGGGATCACATTATTGGCGCCGGTGCCGCCGTTAATATTCGACATCTGCCAAGACGTCGGCAGATAGTAGTCGTTGCCCGCGTCCCACTGCTCGGCCACCAGCTCGGCCAGCGCCGGCGCGGCCAGGTGGATGGGATTCCTGGCCAGCTGCGGATAGGCGATGTGGCCCTGCACGCCCTTCACCGTCAGGCGGCCGGACAGCGAGCCGCGGCGGCCGTTCTTGATCATGTCGCCCAGCGTCTCGTCCGAGGTCGGCTCGCCGACGATGCAGAAGTCCATCTGCTCGCCGCGCTCCTTGAGCATATTGCAGACGATGACGGTGCCGTCGATGGCCGGGCCCTCCTCGTCGCTGGTGATGAGGAAGCCGATCGAACCCTGGTGGTCCGGGTGGGCGGCGATGAACTCCTCGCACGCCACCACCATCGCCGCGATCGACGTCTTCATGTCGGCCGCGCCGCGGCCATACAGCTTGCCGTCGCGGTGGGTCGGGTTGAAGGGGGCGGAGCGCCACTGTTCGACCGGGCCGGTGGGCACCACGTCGGTATGGCCGGCGAACACCAGCAGCGGCGCCGTGGTGCCCTTGCGCGCCCACAGATTGGTCACGCCGTTCGATTCGATCACTTCGCACATGAAGCCCAGCGGCGACAGCAGGTCGATCAAGTGCTGCTGGCAGCCCTTGTCGTCGGGCGTGACGGAGGAAAGGGCGATCAGTTTTCCGGTCAGCGCCAGGGTTTTGGAGGGTGTCATTATCGGCTCAGGGATGGAAAATTTGTTGATACTGCGCGGCCGAGAAGCTGACGGCGTACACGCCGTCCTTGTCCAGCACCGGGCGCTTGATCACCGACGGGAATTCCAGCATCAGCGCGATGGCGCTGTCGTCGTCGACGATGGCGGCCTTGCGCTCGTCCGCCAAGCCGCGCCAGGTCGTGCCTTTTTTATTCACCAGCACATCGCGCGACAGGTGGCGCAGCCAGCCGGCGACGATGTCGCGCGTCAGGCCCTGCTTTTTAAAATCATGAAACGTAAAATCGTGCCGCTGCTCGGCCAACCAGGTGCGGGCCTTTTTGACGGTGTCGCAATTCGGGATGCCGTAGACGGTAATGGACATATCAGGTATTCAGAGTGAATTCGGTGAACGAGGTTTCTTCGACGTGCTTCTTCGGTTCCGGCTCGCTCTGGGCGGTTTTGCTCTCCGGTCCATTATTGAGCAGCCACAGTAGATTGGTGGCCGAATCGGCGTTGGCCAGCGCTTCCTCCTGGCTGATGACGCCATCCTGCACCAGCTTCAGCAGCGCCAGTTCGAACGACTGCGAGCCGGGCGACATGCTCTTCTCCATCGCTTCCTTGATCTGGCCGATCTCGCCCTTTTCGATCAGGTCCGAGATGTAGCGCGTGTTGACCATGACCTCGACCGCCGCCGTGCGAGTGCCGCCGTTGATCGAACGGATCAGCCGCTGCGACACGATGGCCTTGACCGTCGACGACAAATCCTGCAACAGCGCCGGGCGGTTCTCGATGGGATAAAAGCTGATGATGCGATTGAGCGCGTTATAGCTGTTATTGGCGTGCAGCGTCGCCAGCACCAGGTGGCCCGACTGCGCGTAGGCCATGGCGGCGGCCATGGTTTCCTTGTCGCGGATTTCGCCGATCAAGATGCAGTCCGGCGCCTGCCGCATCGAGTTGCGCAGCGCCGTCGCGAAGTCCTTGGCGTCGTCGCCGATCTCGCGCTGGTTGACGATCGCCTTTTTATTCTTGAACAGGTACTCGATCGGATCTTCCAGCGTCAGGATGTGGCCCGAGCGCAGTTCGTTGCGCAGGTCCAGCATCGAAGCGATGGTGGTCGACTTGCCGGAGCCGGTCGAACCGACCAGCAGCAGCAGGCCGCGCTTTTCCATAATCAGCTCGGCCAGCACCGGCGGCAGCTTCAGGTCGGCCAGCGGCGGTATCATCGCCGGCACGAAGCGGAACACGGCCGAGATGCTGCCACGCTGGCGGAACGCCGACAGGCGGAAGCGGCCCAGGTTTTGCACCGACAGGCCGATATTCAATTCGTTGTCGCGTTCAAGTTCCTCGATCTGTTCAGGCTTGCAGATTTCTGCCAGCAGCGCGGCGATGCCGTCGCGGTCGAGCTTTTGCTGGTTGATCGGAATCAGGTTGCCGTTGATCTTGATGTGGACCGGTGAATTCACGGCGAAGAACATGTCCGACGCGTTTTTTTCCTTCATTAGCTGGAACAGGCGGTCCATGGCCATCTTCATCTCCTAGATCTGTTGATACTTTTTTGCGCGGCTTGACGCGGTCGGGGCGGGCCAAAATCGGGTCAACACGCGACCCACGGTCTTGCCCCCCGGCGTCGCGTATAAATCAAATACCGCGCAGCAGTTCGTTGATGCCGGTCTTGGAGCGGGTCTGCGCGTCGACGCGCTTGACGATCACCGCGCAGTACAGCGAGTACTTGCCGTCGTCCGAAGGCAGGTTGCCGGCCACGACGACCGAACCGGCCGGCACGCGGCCGTAGCTGACTTCACCGGTGGCGCGGTCATAGATCTTGGTCGACTGGCCGATGTAGACGCCCATCGAAATGACCGAGTTTTCCTCGACGATGACGCCTTCGACGATTTCCGAACGGGCGCCGATGAAGCAGTTGTCTTCGATGATGGTCGGATTGGCCTGCATCGGCTCGAGCACGCCGCCGATGCCCACACCACCGGACAGGTGCACGTTCTTGCCGATCTGGGCGCAGGAGCCGACGGTGGCCCAGGTGTCGACCATGGTGCCTTCATCGACATACGCGCCGATGTTGACGTAGGAAGGCATCAGCACCACGTTCTTGGCGATGAAACTGCCGCGGCGAGCGACAGCCGGCGGCACCACGCGGAAGCCGCCACGGGCGAAATCATCGGCCGTGTAGTTGGCGAAC
>NZ_JANXMI010000069.1 GCF_025354735.1 Rugamonas sp. | reverse complement strand
TTCGAATGCCCCTCTCGAAACCGTGGCCTGACCCCGGGTCCGCAGCGGCGAAATCATCGGGCAGCAATCGCCTGCCCTCAGTCACGCCAGCTTCAACGGCAAGCTGCGCAAACGCTGGCCTGTCAACTTGAACACGGCATTGGCCACCGCCGGCGCGATCGGCGGCGTGGCCGGCTCGCCCATCCCCTCGGGATGCGCGGCGCTGGCCATGATGATGGTTTCCACCTGCGGCGCCTGATTCATGCGCAGCACCTGATAGTCGTGGAAATTACTCTGTTCGACCTTGCCGTCCTTGAACGTCACCGCCCCGAACAGGGCCGCCGACAAGCCGAACACCACGGCCGATTCGGCCTGCTGCGCGATGATGTTGGGATTGACGGCGATGCCGCAATCGACCGCGCACACCACCCGGTGCACGCGTATCTCCTTCCCGTCGACCGACACCTCCGCCACCTGCGCGACGATGGTGCCGAAGGACTGGTGCAGCGCCACGCCGTGGGCGCGCCCCGGCGGCGCCGTCCCCGCCCGCGCGACCGCCGCGTTCAGCACCGCCAGATGACGCGGATGGCGCGCCAACAGGCCGCGCCGGAATTCGACGCTGTCCTTGCCCGCCGCGTGCGCCAGTTCGTCGATGAAGCTCTCTTTAAAAAAGGCGTTGTGCAAATGCCCGACCGAGCGCCAATACCCGAGCGGCACCGCGCTGTCGACGATCACGTGGGCGATGCGCTGGTTGGGGAATTCATACTGCATGTCGAACTCGCCCTCGGCCGTCGTCTTGTCCGGCCCACCGGGCGGCAAGCCCAGATTGCGCTTGAAGAACTGGTGCGACACCGATCCGCTGGCCGACTTGTTGTCGTAGGCGAGCACGTTGCCGGCCGCATCGAGGCCGGCGCTGAAGCGGGCCAGCGCGGCCGGGCGATAGACGTCGTGGGTGATGTCGTCTTCGCGCGACCAGATCACCTGCACCGGCGCGCCCTTGCATTCCATGGCGATGGCGACGGCCTGCGCCACCATGTCGACATCGAGCCGGCGTC
Source organism: Rugamonas sp. (assembly GCF_025354735.1). Lineage (GTDB taxonomy): Bacteria > Pseudomonadota > Gammaproteobacteria > Burkholderiales > Burkholderiaceae_D > Rugamonas. The sequence goes on along the minus strand of NZ_JANXMI010000069.1, from coordinate 2,355 downwards.
CGAAGCCGCCGCCCAGCATCGTCACCGCCAGCGCCACCTGCTCCGGCTTCACGCCCGCCACCCTGGCCGCGACGTCGACCGCGAAACCGGGCGACTGCGTGGCGGCCCACAGCCACACCTTGCCGTCCTTGACCTGCGCGGTGCAATTGACCGGTTCCATCGTCGCATGCGCCAGATACGGCGCGCGGTACTCGGCCGTCACGGTTTTTGCCGCGTTTTTGCCCGCGTCCATGTCGCCGGTCTTGTAATAGGCGTAGCCCGATTCCGCATCGAGCCTGGACGCGAAGTCGCGATAGATTTCATCGCTCGACAAGCCGGCGTGCGCGCCCTCGTTCCACGCAATGGTCAAGGCCAGCGCGGCCTGTCTGGCCTGCCAGTAGCTGGCCGCGACCACGGCCACGCCGGCGCCGGCGCCATCAAACCGACCCAGCGCGTGCGAGAAATCGACCACCCGCGCCACGCCCGGCATGGTCATCGCCGCCGCCGCGTCGACCCTGGCCACCGTGCCGCCCACCGTCGGCGCCATGCGCACGGCCGCGTAGACCATGCCGGGCGGGCGCGCGTCGATGCCGAATCCGGCGCTGCCATCGACCTTGGACGGCGTGTCGCGGCGCGGCGCCGGGGTGCCGATCAACTTGAAGTCCTTGCTGTCCTTGAGCCGCACCTCGCCCGGCGTCGCCAGCACCGCGCGCGCCGCCAGGCTGCCGTAGGATGCCCGCTTGCCGCTGGCGTGGATGACGAAACCGGCCTCGGTGCGGCATTCGGCCGGCGCCACCCGCCACTGTTCGGCGGCGGCCGCGATCAGCAGCGCGCGCGCGGTGGCGCCGGCTTCGCGCATCGGCTCCCACGCGTCCTTCACGCTCGACGAGCCGCCCGTGATGATGATGCCCAGCTCGCGCGCCACTTTGCCGACGGTCCATTGCGCCACCGCCTTCATGGCGCCGCGATCGTCGGGATGGAAGGGCAGGCCGTCGCGCAGCATGGCGACGTTGCCGAAAATTTTATCGATGGGCGCCTGCAGCAGTTTGATGGACGCCAGCGGCACGTCGAGCTCCTCGGCCACCAGCATCGGCAGCGCGGTGTGCACGCCCTGCCCCATTTCGCTGCGCGGCATCGCCACCGACACCGTGCCGTCGGGCCCGATGGCGACCCAGCCATTGAGGGCGACCGCGCCGTCGGTGAGCGGCAGCGGGTGCGTGCCCTGCAGGCGCTGGCGCGGCGGCAGCGCGCCCCAGCCCACCACCAGCACGCCGGCGGCGGCCAGGCCGCTGAAAATAAAACGGCGGCGCGAGAACGGACGGGGTTTCAACATGGCGGCCTTGAGGAGTTAAGCGATCCAGCGCGACAGCAGATCGTCGGCCAATACCGGCTTGCTGTAGAAGTAGCCCTGCGCCAGACGGCAGCCGTGGCGCAGCAAAAAGGCCGCCTGCTCGGCGGTTTCCACGCCTTCGGCGATGACCGACAGATTCATGCTCTTGCCCAGTTGGATGATGGCGATGTCGATGGCTTCGTCGTTGGCGTCGGTCGAGATATCCTTGATGAAGGAGCGGTCGATCTTCAGCGTCTGCACCGGCAGCTGCTTCAGGTAGGCCAGCGAGGAATAGCCGGTGCCGAAATCGTCGATGGCCAGGCCGACGCCGATCGAGTGCAGGTCGTTGATGAAGACCATGGCGTCGCCGGTGTTCATGATGACGGACTCCGTCACCTCCAGCTGCAAGCGCTCCGGCTCGAGCCCCGTTTCGCGCAGAATCTCGGCCACCATGTTCACCAGGCTGCCGCGCTCGAACTGCTTGGCCGACAGGTTGACGGCGATCTTGGGCACGTGCAGGCCGGCCTTCTGCCAGCGCATCATCTGGCGGCACGATTCGAACAGCACCCACTTGCCCAGCTGGTTGATGAAGCCCGTGTCCTCGGCCAGCGGGATGAAGCGGATCGGCGGCACCAGTCCCAGTTCCGGGTGGTTCCAGCGCACCAGCGCCTCGACGCCGATCAGGCGGCCGGTGTCGATTTCAACCTGCGGCTGGTAGTTCAGGAAGATCTCGTCTTTTTCGATGGACCGGCGCAAAAAGGTTTCCAGGCGCAGGCGCTCGACGCCCTCGCCCGTCATCGACGGCGCGTAGAAGCGGTAGCCGTTGCGGCCGCGCGCCTTGGCCTGGTACATGGCCACGTCGGCGTTACGGATCAACATATTCAAGTCGACGGCGTCGTGCGGGAACAGGCTGATGCCGACGCTGCAGGTGACGAACAATTCGTGGCCGGCGACCATGAAGGGCTGCTCGAACATGGCCACCAGTTTTTCGGCCACCAGGCTGGCGCCGTACTGGCCGTCGACGTTTTCCAGCAGGACGATGAATT
>NZ_JANXMI010000030.1 GCF_025354735.1 Rugamonas sp. | reverse complement strand
GATCTCGTGTTTGGCCTTGAGCTTGCCGCCCTGGACGCGCGAGATCGAGGTGTGCAAGCCCAGCGCGTGGTTGATGACGTGGATCTTGCTGTCGTACTCGACCTTGTTGATCGGCTCGGCGTTGCGCAGATATTCGGTCTTCAGCTCCTGCACGTACTGGTACAGCGCCTTGTCGGTGCGCAGCTCGTGCGACTTGGGGTAGCGTTTGAGCAGCACCTCGCCCAGCTTGTTTTGCGCCAGCAGTTGCTGGACTTGCTCTTGGGTCTGTTCGGAATAAGCGCTGAGATACTTCAGGGGAGACATGGCGGCTGCGGAAAGAAGGGCATCGTCACGGAGCGGACGGCGCGGGCCGCGAATATAGCACATCCGCCTGGACGCTGAGCAAAGCGGCGCGGTCGGATGCCGAGTATCGCTACTCCCGCATGCTCGCCGCGCCGCTCGTCGAAGGCGGCGCCTGGGTTCACGCGCGCGGCCGCTTCGGCTTGCTGGCGTCTTCAAAACTGGCGCGCGTGACTTCCTCGTCGCGCTGGCCGAAGGCGTAGTTCGATTCCAGCCACAGCACGTTGATGATGGCCGCCGCCAGCGCCAGGCCTATGCCCAGTATCCAGGTGAAATACCACATTGTGTTCTCCTTGAAATAGATCGGTAATCAATAAGCCGTGTGTTCGTTGTCGCGGATGTCTTCCAGTGTGACCTTGCCGCGCACCACGCGATAGACCCAGCCGGTGTAGAGCATCACGATAGGCAGCATAATCAACACCACCCAGAACATCACGGCCAGGCTTTTATGGCTGGCCACGGCGTCCCACGCCGTCAGGCTGCTCGCCGGCGCCAGCGACGACGGCATCACGAAGGGGAACATCGAGGCGCCCGCCGTCAGGATGATGGCGGCCACCGTCAGGCCGCTGGCGAGGAAGGCCGGCAGCGTCCAGCGCCGCGCGCTGCAAAGTATCACCAGCAGCGCGCCGCCGAAGGCGATGATCGGCAGGGCGCGCAGCAGCGGCCAGCGGCCGTAGTTGTCCAGCCAGGCGCCGCTGGCGCGCACCACCGTTTTCGCCACCGGCATGAAGGCGCTGTTCGTGTCCGGCATGGCGGTGATGCGGAAACCGTCGATGCCGTTGGCGATCCACACGCCGGCGGCGGCGAAGACGACGATCACCAGTACCGCCGCCACCATCGCCGTGAGACGGGCGCGGCGGGCGATGTCGCCCACGGTTTTCTGGTGCAGGAAGGTGGCGCCGTGCATGGCCAGCATCGCCACGCTGAGCACGCCCGACAGCAGGCCGAAGGGATTGAGCAGGCCGAAGAAATTGCCGGTGTATTCCATGCGCATGGTGTCGTCGTAGTGGAAGGGCACGCCCTGCAGCAGGTTGCCGAAGGCGACGCCGAAGATCAGCGGCGGCACGAAGCCGCCGGCGAACAGGCCCCAGTCCCAGGCGCCGCGCCAGCGCGGGTCGGCGATCTTGCCGCGGTAGTCGAAGCCGACGGGGCGGAAGAACAGCGCGAACAGCGTCAGCATCAGCGCGATGTAAAAGCCGGAAAAGGCGGCCGCGTAGACCAGCGGCCAGGCCGCGAACAAACAGCCGCCGGCGGCGACGAACCAGGTCTGGTTGCCTTCCCACGTGGGCCCGATGGTGTTGATGATGACGCGCCGTTCGCCGTCGTTCTTGCCGAGGAAGGGCAGCGCCATGCCGACGCCGAAGTCGAAGCCGTCGGTCAGCGCGAAGCCGATCAGCAGCACGCCGACGAAGCACCACCAGATCACTTTATAGGTTTCATAGTCGAATAGCATGATGGCTCCTTAAATGGTGGCCGTGGCGGCCGTGGCGGCGGTTTGTTCCCAGTGGTATTTGCCGGTGTGCAGGCTGCTCGGCCCCTTGCGCGCGAACTTGACCATCAGCGTCATTTCTATCACCAGCAGGAAGGTGTAGAAGCCGAGGAAGCCGGCCAGGCTGAAGTAGAGGCTGCCGACCGGCACCATCGACGCCGACAAATGCGTGGGCAAGATGCCGGCGATGGTCCACGGCTGGCGTCCATATTCGGCCACCACCCAGCCCAGCTCGGCCGCCACCCAGGGCAGCGGAATGGCGATCACGGCCAGCTTGAGCAGCCAGCGCTGCGCGGCCAGGCGCTTGCGGATCAGGAAGAAGAACGAGCAGCTGAAGATGAACAGGAACAGCAGGCCCAGTCCGACCATGATGCGGAAGGACCAGAATATCGGCGCCACGTGCGGCACGGTGTCGTTGACGGCCAGCTTGATTTGCGCCTCGGTGGCGTCGACGACCTTGGGCGCGTATTTCTTCAGCAGCAGGCCGTAGCCGAGATCGTCCTTGAGGCCGTCGAAGGCGGCGCGCGCCTCGGGCGACTTGTCGCCGGATTTCAGCCGCGTCAGCGCGGCGTAGGCTTTCATGCCGTTGCGGATGCGGACTTCGTTGCCTTGCTTGAGTTCCTTGATGCCGGTGACCGGCTTGTCGACCGAGCGCGTGGCGATCAGGCCCAGCACGTAGGGGATTTTCACCGCGTAGTCGGTGTGCTCGGTCTGGTCGTTGGGCCAGCCGACGACGGTGATGGGCGCCGGCGCCGGCTGGGTTTCCCATTCGGCTTCGATGGCGGCCAGCTTGGTTTTGTTGACTTCGCCGGCCGTGTAGCCGGACTCGTCGCCGAGCACGATCACCGACAGCGTCGACGCCAGCCCGAAACCGGCGGCGATGGCGAAGGAGCGCAGCGCGAAGGGAATGTCGCGCGCCTTGAGCAGGTAAAAGGAGGAGATGCCGAGCACGAACATCGACGCCGTCACGTAGCCGGCCGCGGCCGTGTGCACGAATTTCACCTGCGCCACCGGGTTGAAGATGATGTCGACGATGCTGGTCAGTTCCATGCGCATGGTTTCGTAGTTGAACTCGGCGCCCACGGGATGGTTCATCCAGCCGTTGGCGATCAAGATCCACAGCGCCGACAGGCTGGAACCGAAGGCGACGAGAAAAGTCACGCCCAGGTGCTGAACTTTCGACAGCTTTGCCCATCCAAAGAAGAACAGGCCGACGAAGGTCGATTCGAGGAAGAAGGCCATCAAGCCTTCGATGGCCAGCGGGGTGCCGAAGATGTCGCCCACGTAGTGCGAGTAATAGGCCCAGTTGGTGCCGAACTGGAATTCCAGCGTGATGCCGGTGGCCACGCCCATGGCGAAGTTAATGCCGAACAGCTTGCCCCAGAACCTGGTCATGTCGCGGTAAATCTCTTTGCCGGTCATGACGTAGACCGATTCCATGATGACCAGTATCCAGGACAGGCCCAGCGTGAGCGGCACGAACAGGAAGTGGTAGAGGGCCGTGGCGGCGAATTGCAGCCGCGATAAATTGACGACGTCGTCGAGGGGATTCATCGTTCACCTTTGGAAGGGGTAGGAGGAGGGGGGCTTGGTAAGGATGCGGGTGGGGGTGCAAATTCGGGCGCGGGCGCGGGTGCTGCGGCGCGGGCGCGGGGTGTCGGTGCGGGTGCGGTCGGCGTGATGGTCGCGGCGGTCGCGGGGCGCGCGCCGGTCTCGGAACCGAGCAGGTGCTGCGCCACCAGCGCCGCCGGCATGTGCATGTGGACCGCTTGCGGCTGCGCGAAAAACGCCGTCCACAGCCCGTATAAAAGCAGCGCCTTGAGCAGCAGCGCCGCAGTGATGGCCGCCGCCAGCGTGGTGCCATGCAGGCGGCGGTGGATCATGATGGGTCCTGGTCCGCGTTCAGGTCGCTCAGGTCGCTCAGCCCGCTCATATCGCTCAGGTCGCTGAGGTCGCTGAGGTCGTCAAGTTCGCCGAGGTCGCCCAGGCCGGCGAGGTCGGCGGCCTTGACGGCGGGCGTGGTGCCGGCGCCGCTGCGGCCCAGTCCCAGCTTGCTGCGCACGGTACCGCCGACGTCGAGCAGCTTGCCGACGGTGGCGCCCATCTTCATCAGCGAGGCCAGCGTTTCCGGCGACAGGCGCTGCACGTCGTCGAACCAGCTGCTCGACAGTTCGATCAAGTCATACATTTCGCGCATGCGCCGCTGGGCCACGCGGTCGACCTCGTTGTCCGGCGTTTCCAGCAGCGCGTCGCGCAGCATCGACAGCGTGGGCTCGATTTCGCGGCGGCGGCGTTCTTCCAGCAGGGCCTTGAAAATGTCCCAGATGTCTTTCGGCGGCTCAAAATATTCGCGCCGGTCGCCCGGCTGGTGCAGCAGTTTCACCAGGCGCCAGGCTTGCAGTTCCTTCAAGCCCATCGAGACGTTGGAGCGCGAAAAACCCAGGTGGCCGGCGATGTCGTCGGCGTTGAGCGGCTTGGCCAGCACGTACAGCAGGGCGTAAATCTGCCCGACGGTCCGGTTGATGCCCCAGCGGCTGCCCATTTCTCCGAAGTGCGAGATGAATTTCTGGGCCAGGGGAGTGAGATTGGTCATATTGTAAGTTCTGAATTTTCAGTAATGACTGAAATTATAGAAGCTTATCCGCCGTTTGCCTATCGGATACACAAAATATTGCTGCCGCGGCGGCCGGCGCGGCAAGCGCTATATAATCCGGTATATTGCGCTTTGAGCCACTACCCGCTTGCCGACCCCCACCGATAAGGATCACCATGACCGCCGCCACCCCGTCCAAACTGATCTTCGGCCTGCTGCTCGGCGCCTGCGCCGCCGGTGCCGGCGCCACCGACATCACGGTCTCGGCCGCGGCCAGCCTGACCAACGCCTTCAAGGATATCGCCCTGGCCTACGAAAAGGACCACGCCGGCGACAAGGTGCTGCTCAACTTCGCCGCCTCCGACGCGCTGGTGGCGCAGATCGCCAAGGGCGCGCCGGTCGACGTGTTCGCCTCGGCCGACCAGGAGGCGATGGACAAGGCCGACAGCCTCAAGCTCTTGCAGGCCGGCACGCGCACCAACTTCGTCAGCAACAGTGTGGTGTTGATCGTGCCGGCCGACAGCGCGCTGGGCCTGACGCGGCTGGCCGACGTGCAAAAGGCCGGCGTCAAGCGCATCACGCTGGGCAATCCGGCCAGCGTGCCGATCGGCCGCTACGCCAGGCAGACGCTGGAACAGGCCAAACTGTGGGCGGCCGTCGAGCCGAAGGCGATCTACGGCACGTCGGTGCGCCAGAGCCTGGACTACGTGGCGCGCGGCGAAGTCGACGCCGGCTTCGTCTACGCCACCGATGCCGCGATCCAGAAGGACAAGGTGAAGGTGGTCGTGACGGTGCCGACGGAAACGCCGGTGCTGTACCCCATCGCCGTCATCGGCGCCGGCCCGCAGCATGAGGCCGGCCGCCAGTTCCTCGCCTACGTGATGACGCCGGCCGCGCAAGCCATCCTCGCCCGGTACGGTTTCGGCCGCCCGTGACTGCGCTGTGGTCCGAGCCGGCCTGGGTGGCGCTGGCGCTGTCGCTGAAAGTGGCGTGCTGGGCCACGGCCATCGACGTGGCGCTCGGCATCGCGCTCGGCTACCTGCTGGCGCGCGGCCGCTTCCCCGGCCGCGAACTGCTGGACGCGCTGCTGACGCTGCCGATGGTGATGCCGCCGACCGTACTCGGCTACTACCTGCTGGTGATCCTGGGCCGCAACGGCGCGCTGGGCGGCTGGCTGCAACGCGGCTTCGGCATCAACCTGATTTTCACGTGGCAGGCGGCGGTGATCGCGGCGGCCGTGGTGTCGCTGCCGCTGGTGCTCAAATCGGCGCGCAGCGCGTTTGAAACGGTGGACCTGCAATTCGAGCAGGCCGCCCGCGTGCTCGGCATCGCGCCCTTCGGCGTGTTCCTGCGCGTGACCTTGCCGCTGGCCTGGCGCGGCGTGCTGGCCGGCGCCCTGCTGGCGTTCGCGCGCGCCATGGGCGAATTCGGCGCCACGCTGATGGTCGCCGGCAGCATCCCCGGCAAGACGCAGACGCTGTCGATCGCCGTCTACGAGGCGGTGCAGGCGGGCCAGGACGACAGCGCCAACCTGCTCGTCGTCATCACCTCGCTGACCTGCGTCGCGGTGCTGATCGCCGCCAACAAGCTCACGCCCAACCGCCGCCAACAACCATGACCATGCTGATCGAAGTTGACATCGCCAAGACGCTGCGCTCCGCCGCCCGCAGCTTCGAGTTGCGCGCGCGGTTCGCGTCGGCCAGCGAGCGCATCGTCATCTACGGCGCGTCCGGCGCCGGCAAGAGCCAGCTGCTCAAAGCCGTCGCCGGCCTGATGACGCCCGACAGCGGCCGCATCGTGCTGGCCGGCGAGCCGCTGTTCGACAGCGCGCGGCGCCTCAACGTCACGCCGCAGCGGCGCCGCGTGGCCTATCTGTTCCAGGATTACGCGCTGTTCCCGCATTTGAACGTGCGCCAGAATATCGGCTTCGGGCTGCGGCGCGGCTGGTTCAATCCGGCCGCCGGCGTCGACCACGAAGCGATACGCTACTGGCTGCACGCCTTCGAGCTCGATGCGGTGGCGCTGCAATTGCCGCACCAGCTGTCGGGCGGCCAGCGCCAGCGGGTGGCGCTGGCGCGGGCGCTGGTCGCCGATCCGCGAGCGCTGCTGCTCGACGAGCCGTTCGCCGCGCTCGATCCCGCGCTGCGCGCGCGCATGCGCGGCGAACTCGATGCCTTGCAGCGCCGCCTGCGCATCCCGATGATCATCATCACCCACGATCCCGACGACGTGAGCGCCTTCGGCGACCATGTGCTGCGTATGGACGCCGGCGGCATCGCGGCCGCCGCCGACGTCGAGCTGGTGGCCGATGGTAAAAACTGAGTGGACATCGAGCGGCGCCGGGGCGGGGCGGCCGCTAGCATGCCGGCGCCGCCGACTGCCATGGCGTCAGCAGCGGGTGGTGGACCAGGCCGCCGCAGGCGCGCCGTATCACGGTCTTGACGGTGGCCACCGGCATCGCCGTCTGCCGCGAGATTTCGTCGTAGCTGAGGTCGGAATAATAGTGCAGCACCAGCAGCTCGCGCTTGTGTCGGGGCAGGCTGCCGACGGCGGCGAGCAGCGCCGACGCGCACTGGCGCTGATCGCAATCGCGCTCCGGGCCGGCCCGGTCGTCGACCTGGTGGTCGGCGTCCACGCCATCGGCCTCGACCCGGCTGCGCGAGGCCAGCGCGCGCAGGTGGTCGAGCGCGCGGCTGCGGCACAGCATCATCATCCACGTCATGATGCCGCTGCGACTAGCGTCATAGGAGGCGGCGTTGAGCCACACATACATGAACACATCTTGCACCACTTCCTCAGCCGCCTCGTGCGACCGGGTCACTTGCATGGCCATCGCATGCATCCGTGGGCGGGCCGCCGCATGGAGCTGATAGAGCGCGGGCCGGTGGCCGTGGGCGATCTGGACCAGGTAGGCCATCCATAGGATTTCGCGGGATGCCCGCTGCCGCTGGTCGGGGTCGATGTGTGCCACGGAGCCTCCTTGATCGAGGACTTATTATCATCAGTATAAGAAGATTCCGGCGCGCCATTGAAGCGGAAAAACGGGTGGCCGTCTTGTGTAATCCAGCGCACGGAAGCGCGGCGCGGCGTGGTGTAGGGTGTGCTGATCGCGCCGCGTCTGCGGCGTGCGCCACCACAGGAGAACGACATGAGCCAGCAAATCCAGAACCCGAACGCGCCCGCACCGAAGGCCGATCCCTTCAAGCAGAGCGGCATCAACAAGCAGCACGAAGAAATCGAAGATCTTGAGGACAGCAGCAAGCCGACCAAACTGGATACGGTATCCGACGATTTGGAGGATGTCGTCATCGCCGGAAAAACCGGCGGCCGGCAGGGAACGATATAAACTAAATAAATAGTTTATATGGAAGGGCGGCGGCCGCTTGCGGTGCGCCGCTTTTTTGTTTACGCGGTCCGCGAGATGACCCGCACCACCGATTCCCGGTAGTCCCTGAAGCCCATGCGCAGATAGAGGTGGTGCGCCATTTCGTTGGCGCGCATGACGTGCAGGAATGAAGTCTCGCCGCGCAGCGCCTGGCGCCGGATCAGCTTTTGCGCCAGCGCGCGGGCGTGGCCACGGCCCTGGAAATCGGGATGGGTGCAGATGCCGCTGACTTCGCGCAGGCCGGCCGCGCTCAGGCGCTCGCCGGCCATGGCCACCAGGCGCCCGCCGTCGAAGTAGCCGAAATACTCGCCCAGCTCGATGGTACGGATGCCGAACGGACCGGGACGCGTCAGTGTCGCCAGTTCCAGCGCCTGCGCCGCGTGCTGCGGGCCGAGCGCGACCGCGTCGGGCGCCGCGTCGTCCGCCGGCGCCGGGCCGTCCCACACCATGCGGAACATGGTGGTCTCGGCGTCGACGCGCCAGCCCGGCGGCGCGGCGCCGGACCAGCTGTCGCAATAGAGCTGTTCGCCGAGGTCGCAATGCGGCGCCAGCGCGGCGAAATCCGGCTGGCCCGGATCGGCGAAGGCGACGATGGGCGAGAAGCCGCGCGCGTAGCGGCGGGCCTGCGCGCCGCCGGCGCTGTGGCGGGCATGGTCGCCGGACAGGGCGTGCCAGAACGGGTTGTCGAGCAGGGGATACTGTCCTTGAGTCATGGCGTCGGCGGTGGGATGGATGAGGGGACAGCATACCATTGCGTCCGGCAAGCTGTGGCTGGTCCGCCTTGGCGCCTGGGCTAGCCGCATCGGCGGAGCGCCAAGGCGGGGCGCCACCATCGGCGTCCTTACTTGAACTGGCTGCGCACGTCGGCGAGGATTTCTTCCGACAGTTCCGGATCGTCGACGGCGCGCGCCAGCACCATCGCGCCGACCATCGCCGCCATCATGCGGATCGCGTCGCGCCGCGCGTTGCGCTTGGCCGACCATGGATAGTAGGCGGCCAGGCTGCGGATCGTGGCCCGCACGTGGGCCGTGAAGCCGGCCCGCACCGCCGGCACGCGACTAGCCTCGGAGCCCAGCGCCGACATCAGGCAGCCATGGCCGGGGTCGTCGCGGTGCCAGTCGCTCAGATATCCCTGCACATAATCGACCATCGCCTGCGGCGAGGATTCGGCCTCGCGCATTCCGGCCATCGACATGTCCGACGCGTGGGCCAGGCTTTCGGCCATCAATGCTTCCTTCGACGCGAAGTGGTTGTAGAAGGGGCCGTGCGTGAGGCCGGTGGCCTTCATGATTTCGCTGACGCTGACGCCGCCGAATCCGCGTTCGCGGAACAGGCGCGACGCTTCATCAAGGATGCGCTGGTGCTTTTCGGCGGTTTCGGCGGCGGGGTATCGCATGGTGGACTTTCGTGTTGCGTGACAGGGAATAAAAAACGCGCTTGACTTCAAACATTATATACATCATGCTTGGCACATCAAAGCATGACAGGCATCATGCTTGAAATTGCAAGCAGGATACAAATCATGATTGCCCCACACTCACCACCTTTAAACAACGGGAAACGATATGAGCACTCACAACCACAATCCGGCGGCAGGTACCGCCGTCGTCACCGGCGCTTCGGCCGGTCTTGGCAAAATCTATGCGGACCGTCTGGCCAAGCGCGGCTACGATCTGATCCTGGTGGCGCGCCGTGGCGACCGCCTCGACAGCGTCGCCGCCGCCTTGCGCGCGGCCCACGGCGTCAAGGTCAGCACCATTGTGGCCGATCTGGGCGCGGCGGCCGATCTCGACCGCGTTGCCGCCGCGCTCGCCGCCGACAGCAGCGTCACCTTGCTGGTCAATAACGCGGGCACGTCGACGCTGGCGCCGGTGGTCCAGACCAGCCAGGTTCAGCTCGACGGCATGAACCGCGTCAACGCCGACGCGCTGGCCCGTCTGAGCCACGCGGTGCTGCCGGGCTTCGTCGCCCGCGACCATGGCACGCTGATTAATATCGGTTCGGTGCTCGGTTCGTTTGCGATTCCGGGCAGCAGTATTTACAGCGGCACCAAGGCCTATGTCCAGCTGTTCAGCCTGGGTTTGCAAGCCGAACTGGCCGCGACCAAGGTGAAAGTCCAACTGGTGTTGCCGGCCGCGACCGCGACCGATATCTGGGAAATTTCCGGCGTGCCGCTGTCGGCGCTGGATCAAGCGACCATCATGACGCCCGAACATTGCGTCGATGCGGCGCTGGCCGGCCTGGACATGGGCGAAGCCATCACGCTGCCATCGGTCGAAGACAGCGGTTTGCTGGCAGCGTTTGAAACGGCGCGCGCGGCCCTGTTCGCCGGCGCGCAAAGCGGCACGCCGGCCTCGCGCTACCAGATCAAGGGCTGACAGCGTCAAGGGCTGACAGCGCCAGCCGTGGTCGCACGCGGCCGAGCAGGGCAGGGCAGCGCAGGCCAGCGCAGGCCAGCGCAGGGCGGCCTGCCTGGTCCGTGGCGGCCGCCAGCCGTCCGGCGCCGCTGCCGGCCGGGCTGCGGCTAGTCTTCCTCCTCCGGCCCGGCATGTCCCTGACGCGCGCCGCCCCCGGCCTGTTGTTCAGCCCCGCTGTTGCCGGCGCCGCCGTTGCGGACGGTCGACGGATTCTTGCCGTTTTCGCGGTTGGCCGACTGGCGGCTCTCGCCGCCCTTGCGGCCGATTTCGGCCATGTGTTCACGGTCGCGGCTGACGACCTCGCCACCTTTTTGTCCGGCCCGGCGCGCCTCTTCGGAATCGAATTCGTGGGCCGTGCCTTTTTGATGCGCGGCCTGGCCGCCTTTGCTGGCGATTTCCCGCTGCTGCGCTTCATTCATCGCGGCGAAACCGCGTTTGGCCGGCGCCTTCTGCGCGCCGGAACTGCCGGAACCGGCGGCGCTGCTGGAACCGGTGGACTTGCTGCCTTTGCCTTGATCGCTACCTTGGTTACTGCTGGCCATGGTGATCTCCTGAAAAAAAAGTGGACAGAGTGTCCGCCGAAAGCGTCCGAATCCATTCGGCGGCTCTGTGTGGTTAGAGAGGCATGGTTGGTAAAAGTTCCAGATTTTTCGCCACGATCTGCGCCACGTGCTATCCCGCTCAATGTGGCAGGCTGCCGGCCTGCTCGTCCCCGGCGCGGGCGCGGCCGTTGCTGCCATGGTCGCCGTCCGCTCCTATGCGCTCCATCATTTCTTTGTGCCGCATACCGGCCTTGACGGCTTCCTCGTTGGCGTTGCGTATCAATTCCTCGGCCAGCGCGGTGGCCGAGCGGTTGACGGCGGGCAGATGGGTTTCGGCGGTCTGCGCCAGGTGGGCGTGGGCGTGGGCGTAGACGTCGGCCACGCCCTGCTGGTAGGCGCGCAGCGCCGTGCCCGATAGCCAGCCGCGTTCGGCGACCGTGGCGCCCAGCGTGGCGGCGTCCCTGGCGGCCAGCAGGCGCTGGGTGTGCTCGGCCCATTCGCCCATCAGGTCGCGGGCCAGTTGCAGATGGAGTTCGCCGATGCGCTGGGCCGAGTCCAGCATGCGGCGCGACAGGTCGGTGTAATACGTCAGCAAGACGTTGCAGTGCGATGCGATGGCGGGTGTGAACACTTTTGTATACATGATGCGGCCTCGATAAAAAATCGTCTGGGTGATCCGGTTGGTCGGAGATAAACAAAGGCCGTCGCTGCGGGCGGCAAAGTGGTAGACGCTGATCGCAGGCGCAAGTTCCGCGCGGGTTGAAAATTTTTGGGGGAATGGTGCGGGGTAGGGGCGGCGCGCGGCCCGGCAGGCTGCGCGCCGTGTTGCAGGCTAAGGACGCGGCGTCAGGCCGGCGCCACTTGCAGCAGCAGCTTGCCGAAGTTCTTGCCTTCGAATAGCATGTTCAACGCTTGCGGGAAATTTTCCAGTCCCTGCACGATGTCTTCCTTGCTCTTGATCTTGCCTTCCTTCAGCCACTGGCCGAGCGCGGCCATGCCGACGTGGTAGCGGTCGGCGTAATCGAACACGACGATGCCTTCCATGCGCGCGCGGTTCACCAGCAGCGACAGGTAATTGGCCGGCCCCTTGACCGGCGTGGTGTTGTTGTACTGCGAGATGGCGCCGCAGATGACGATGCGCGCCTTCAGGTTGATGCGGGTGAGGACGGTGTCGAGGATGTCGCCGCCGACGTTGTCGAAATACACGTCCACGCCTTGCGGGCAATGTTCCTTCAAGCCGTCGCGTACCGAGCCGCCCTTGTAGTCGATGCAGGCGTCGAAGCCGAGTTCCTTGACGACGAAATCGCATTTCTCCTTGCCGCCGGCGATGCCGACGACGCGGCAGCCGAGCTGCCTGGCGACCTGGCCGACGGTCTGGCCGACGGCGCCGGCCGCGCCCGAGACGAGCACGGTTTCACCGGCTTTCGGCTGGCCCGATTCGAGCAGGCCGAAGTAAGCCGTCATGCCCGGCATGCCGAGCGTGTTCAGGTAGGTGGTCAGCGGCGCCAGCGCCGGGTCGACCTTGAGGAAGGAGGGGCCGGTTTCGGCGACGGGGCCGATCCAGTAGCGCTGCACGCCGGTGGTGCCGAACACGTGCTCGCCGACCGCGAAGCGCGGCGACTTCGACGCGATCACCACGCCGACGCCGCCGGCGCGCATGACCTCGCCGATCGCCACCGGCCGGATGTAGGACTTGGCGTCATTCATCCAGCCACGCATGGCCGGGTCCATCGACAGGTACAGCACCTTGACGAGGATCTCGCCGTCGGCCAGTTCGCGCACCGGCTCCGCCACCTGCTGCCAGTCGCTGTCCTTGACCATGCCGACCGGACGCGCGGCCAGGCGGAATTGCAGGTTCTCCAAAACATTCGTTGTCATTTTTATTCCTCCAGAAAGGGTTTGTGCCTCACTATACCGGACAATTGCACGGTCGTGCTATTTCCGCGGGGCGCGCTCGTGGCGCCTGGGCGCGGCGTTTATTTAGTATCGAATCGCTATCAAGTTTGCCTGGCTTTGTCGTGCCGATGGCGCGGCGTGCGACAATACCCGCCTTGTCGAATCGCCGCGAGCCTTCATGACCCATCCCGAATACATCTTGACCCTCTCTTGCCTGGACCAGCGCGGAATCGTTCATCGCGTGTCGGGATTCCTGGCCGACCACGGTTGCAACATCATCGATTCGGCGCAGTTCGGCGACGGCGCATCGAAGCTGTTCTTCATGCGCGTCCACTTCGCGCTGGAAGACGGCGGCATCGGCGACGCGCTGCTGCGGGCCGATTTCGCCGCGCTGGCCGCGACCATGGCGCTCAACTGGGAACTGCGCGACGCCCGCGCCAAGCCGCGCGTGATGCTGATGGTGTCGAAGATCGGCCACTGCCTGAACGACCTGCTGTTCCGTTACAAGAGCGGCTTGCTGCCGGTCGAGATCCCGGCCATCGTGTCGAACCACATGGATTTTTACCAGCTGGCGGCCAGCTACAACATCCCCTTCCACCACTTGCCGCTGGCAGCCGGCGCGCCGCCCGAGGCGAAGCGGGCGCAGGAGGCGAAAGTGATTGAGCTGATGCAGACGCACCAGATCGACCTGGTGGTGCTGGCGCGCTATATGCAAATCCTGTCGCCGGAACTGTGCGCGGCGCTCAAGGGCAAGGCGATTAATATCCACCATTCCTTCTTGCCCAGCTTCAAGGGCGCCAAGCCGTACGCGCAGGCGCACCACCGGGGCGTCAAGCTGATCGGCGCCACCGCCCATTTCGTCACCGGCGACCTGGACGAAGGCCCCATCATCGAGCAGGACGTCGAGCGCGTCGACCACGCCATGGATGCCGAGACGCTGTCGGCCATCGGCCGCGACGTCGAGTGCGTGGTGCTGGCGCGTGCCGTCAAATGGTTTGTCGAACACCGCATTTTGCAGAACGGCGACAAGACCGTCGTCTTCAAATAATTTATACCGTTTATATAGTTTATAGAGATTCAAATGGCACTCAAAGCAACGATATACAAAGCCGATTTACAGATCGCCGACATGGACCGCCATTTCTACGAGACGCAGTCGCTGACGCTGGCGCGGCATCCGTCCGAGACCGACGAGCGCATGATGGTGCGCCTGCTGGCCTTCGCCATCCACGCCAGCGAGGCGCTGACCTTCACCAAGGGCCTGTTCGACGTCGAGGAGCCCGATATCTGGGAAAAGGATTTGACCGGCGCGATCCAGTTGTGGGTGGAAGTCGGCCAGCCGGACGAGAAGGTGATTTTGAAAGCCTGCGGCCGTTCCGAGCATGTGGTCGTTTACAGCTACAGCGCCACCAGTTACATCTGGTGGAAGGCGCTGGCCAACAAGGTCGAGCGCTGCAAGAACCTGACCGTTATTAATTTGCCGTCCGACGCCACCGAGCAGCTGGCCAAGATGGCGCAGCGCTCGATGCAGCTGCAATGCACGATACAGGACGGCCAGATCTGGCTGACCGACGGCACCGATACCATCGAAATCGCCCGCGAAACCATCAAGGGCGAGCGCGCGTTTTGATGGTCTGACCCACGGTCTTGACCCTGGGTCTTGACCCCGGCGTTGCGGCGTGTCCATCCCGCTCCGATACGCTCGGCGCGCCGCTGCTATAATCGTTCGCCTTTGCGCCGGCGGCGCGATCACTCTGGAATCACGATGAAAAAGCTATGGGCCGTGTCGTTGTTGTCGCTGTCGTTCGCCTCGGGCGCGCTGGCGCAGGTGAGCGTCAAGGATGCGTGGATACGCGCCACCGTGCCGGCCGCCAAGGCCGGCGGCGCTTTCATGCGGCTGCAATCGGCGCAGGATGCGCGGCTGGTCGCGGTGCGTTCGCCGGTGGCCGGCGTGGTCGAAATCCATCAGATGGAAATGGCCGGCGAGACCATGAAGATGCATGCCGTGGCCGGCCTCGATCTGCCGGCCGGCAAGCCGGTCGACCTGGCGTCCGGCGGCTACCACGTGATGCTGCTCGATTTGAAGCATCAGTTGAAGGAGGGCGAAACGGTGCCGCTGACGCTGGTGATCGAGCAAAAAAACAAAAAGACCGACACCATGTTGATCCAGGTGCCGGTCAAGGCGCTCACTTATACGGCGCCGGCGCCGGCCCGCTGAGCCGACGCGGCCCCCGCATCGCATCACATCGGCGCGCCGCCCAGGTGCTTGACGGCGCCTGAACCCATCACCGTTTTGCTCACCTGCGGATTGCCGTAGTAGCCGATATCGCCCGAGCCGGCGACGCTGACGTTGAGCGTCTGCTGCGCCGACACCGTGGCCTGGCCGGAGCCGCCGATGCTGATCCTGACGTCGCGCGCGGCCAGCTGGCCGGCCTGAACCTTGCCCGAACCGCCGATCGACACTTGCAGCCGCTCGACGTGGCCGCTGACCTTGAAGTTGCCGCTGCCGCCGAGCGAGATAGCCACTTCCTCGCCCTGGACCTCGCGCGCGTCGATGGAGCCGGAGCCGCCGATGTCGAACACCAGCTTTTCGCCGTGCAGGCGCGCGGCGTCGACCGAGCCGGCGCCGCCGACGGCGATGCGCTCGACCGTCCTGGCCTGGACCACGATCTTCATCGTGTGCGTGTTGAACTGCTGGTTTTTTTTCTGCGGGCGGATGCGCAGCGTGCCGTTTTCGACCGTCGCCTCGATCAGCGGCTGGATATTGTCGTCGGTTTCGATGGTGATGCTCTCGCTGTCGCCGAGGCGCACTTCGACGTTGCCGCTGACGCTGGTGGCCAGCGCCGTGAAGTGGCCCAGCTCGCGCGATTGTTTGGTGATGTGGCCGTTGCCTTCGACCGATTCGAAGCCGGACCAGCTGGCCGCCTGGGCGGTGCCGACCGGTGCGGTGCAGGCCAGCAGGGCCAGGCCGAGGATGGCGCCGCGCAACAGGGCGCCGCGTCGGAAGGCGGGCGGCAGGGGACGGGTGGCGGTGGGCGTGCGGGTCATGGGGTTCTCCAGTGGGCCGCTGGCGTTGCCATCGCGGCGATATAAGGGTGACAAGGATGGGAAGGCTGGGGTGCTCATGCGCTGCATCTTACGGCAGGCGCGCCGATGCCGCCGCCGCGCTGCGATGGACGGTGTCCGGCGCGGTCTGGAATGCATAATCGGCGGCCTGGAACGGCGCGCCCGGGCTGCGGTCTGACTCTCATCGGGCCATCGTCGGCGCCGCCATTGGACTGCCATCGGAGCAGTCATCGGTTATCATGCGGGATTGCGCCGCATCGCGGCACTGCCGACCGGCCCGGCGCCGACCGGGCGATCTTATTGGAATAGCATGTTAATCATCACCATCAAACAGGGCAAGGAAAAGAGCTTGCTGGCCGGCGAACCGTGGATATACGCGTCCGCCATCGACAAGGTCGACGGCAAGCCGCAGGAAAAAATGAAGCCCGGCTCGACCGCCATCGTGCAGACCTCGTCGCGCCAGTTCATCGGCCGCGCCGCCTACAATTCGAAGTCGCAGATCCGCGCCCGCATGTGGAGTTTCAAGGAAGACGAGCCGATCGACCACGCGCTGATGAAGCGCCGCGTCAAGGCCGCGCTCGAGCAGCGCGCCGTCGCCTGGAAGCAGGCCGGCCCGACCCAGTTGCTGGCGCTCATCAAGGGCGAGGAACATGGCTTGCCCGGCCTGCTGGTCGACCTGTACGGCGGCGTCCAGGGTTATCTGATCTGCCGCTTCGAGGCCGGCGGCGTCGACGCGTGGAAAGTGCCCATCGTGCAGGCGCTGATCGCCGAGACCGGTTGCAAGAACGTCTACGAGCGCTGCGACGACCTGATCCGCAAGGGCGAGGGCTTGCCGGTGATGCCGGGCGCGCTGGCCGGCGACGAGCCGCCCGAGCGCGTCGTCGTCAGCGACGGCCGCCAGCGCTACGAGATGGATTTGTGCACCGGCTTCGAATATCCGAAGACGCGCCAGCCCGTTTAAGCGCCGCCATTGTTGCATCCAGCGCCACGGCGATGCCATCGGCGCAATTTTTCTCTGAGCTTCCGGGCCGCTGGTCTTATAATTCTTCCGAGCAATCAGCTACAACGCCCCGGAGATCAGAGCAAAGATGGAAAATCACTTGTCGTCGCAAATACGCACGCTGTCCTACGTCGAAAATGAAGACCACCCGGTGTTCGGCACCCTGGTCGAACAAATCCTGCACCTGCTGAACTCCAAGCTGATCTTCAGCGACATCCTGATCCACCAGAACAGCCCGCTGATGCTGCGCCAGCCGAAAGGCCTGGTCGCCGTCACCGATTCGCCGATCACCCGCGAGGAGCTGGAAGAATTCTTCGAGGTCGTAGAGCCGAACTGGGCCGAACGGATCCAGGACCGCGCCTTCGACCGCTCGATCGACCTGCACACGGCGCGCATCCGCGCCAACTGCTTCACCTTCCAGGGCAAGCGGCGGCTCGGCTGCGTGATCCGGCGCTTCCCGAAGGAACCGCTGGCGCTGGCCGCGCTGGGACTGCGCCAGAGCGAGCAAGACTTCGCCAAGCTGACCAGCGGCCTGGTGCTCATCATCGGCGACACCTGCCAGGGCAAGTCGACGACGATCGCGTCCATGCTCGACGAAATCAACAAGCGCCGCTCCGGCCACATCATCACGATTGAAGACCCGGTCGAGACCCTGATCCCTCAGCGCAAATGCATCATCACGCAGCGCGAAGTGGGCCACGACGGCGACGTCGAAAGTTTTTACCTCGGCGCCCTCGACGCGCTGCGCGAGCGGCCGGACGTGATCGTCATCGGCGAAATCCGCGACGCCCAGACGGCGCAGGAAGCGCTGGCGCTGGCCGAGTCCGGGCCGCTGGTGCTGGCCTCGCTGCACGCGCGGTCGACCGAGCTGGGCTTGCAGAAGATGGTGCGGCTGCTGGGCAACACGGAGCCGCAGTCGCAGGCGCTGGCGCACGCGCTGCGCGGCGTGCTGTGCCAGGCGCTGCTGCCGTCGGTGCAGGGCGAGCGCTACCACCTCGCCACCGAATGCCTGACGCCCAGTCCCGAGGTGACGCAGATGATCGCCACCGGCAATGTGTCGGCGATCCGGGGCTGGATGACGGGCAAGGAGGCCGAGGGCTGCCATACCATGAACGCCTCGCTGCGCGTGCTGCTGGCGGCGGGCAAGGTCAGCGTGGAAGACGCGCGCAACGCCACCACCGACCGCCTCGGCTTCGCGGAGCAGGGGCTGTAAGGTTGCCGGGGCGCGGTGTCCGGGGCGCCCGATTTCGGCGACCGCCACCGCCACTCCCCACGGCGCCGCGCCTTCAATCAATCAAGCGGCACGCTGCGGTATTTGTTGACGTCGACGCCGGACACCGGCGGCGCGTTGTTGCTCCACGTCCCGCGCAGGTAGGACACCACCTGCGCCACTTCCACATCGCTGAGCACGTGTCCGAACGGCGGCATGCCGTAGGGGCGCGGATTGCCGGCCGTGCCCGGCGCGAAGCCGCCGTTGAGCACGATGCGCACCGGGTTGACCGCCTCGGCCATCGTCAGCGCGCGATTGCCGTCGAGCGGCGGATAGCCGGGCGCCTTGCCTTCGCCGTGCGCGCCGTGGCAGTCGATGCAATGATCCTGATACAGCTTGGCGCCGGCCGCCAAAAAGGCCTGGGCCCCGGCCGATTTGTCGCGCTCGTAATCGCTGTGCGACGGCGTCGCCGGCAGCGCCCGCAGATAGCTGGCCATGGCCGCGACGTCGGCGTCGTCCAGATGTTGCAGGCTGCGCTGCACCACCTCGGCCATCGGCCCGAACACGGTGGCGCGCGGCGACACGCCGGTCTTGAGCAGCGCCGTCACGTGCTGCGGCAGCCAGTCGCCGAGGCCGGCCTCGCCATCGGAGGTCAGCGACGGCGCGTACCAGCCGAGGATGGGGATCAGGCCGCCGGACAGGGTGCCGTTGCTGGCGCCCAGGGTGTTGCGCGTCGCGTGGCAGGCGCTGCAATGGCCCAGGCCCTCGACCAGATAGGCGCCGCGGTTCCACGCCACCGATTGTCCGCCCTG
This sequence comes from Rugamonas sp., assembly GCF_025354735.1. Taxonomy (GTDB): domain Bacteria; phylum Pseudomonadota; class Gammaproteobacteria; order Burkholderiales; family Burkholderiaceae_D; genus Rugamonas. The sequence goes on along the minus strand of NZ_JANXMI010000030.1, from coordinate 1,456 downwards.
CGCGTGGAACACGGCCGGCCGGAAGTACAGCGCGCGCCACGCGGCCAGCATGATTTGCTGGTTGTAGGGGAAGCGCAGCTGGTGCGGCTGGCTAACTTGATGTACCGCCGGCAGCGACTGGAAGTAGGCGTACAGCGCGTCCGCGTCGTCGCGCGTGACGCGGGTGTAGTTGGCGTAGGGGAAGGCCGGGTAGAGCAGGCGGCCGTCGCGGGCCTTGCCGTTGTGCAGCGCGTGCCAGAAATCGTCGGCGCTCCAGGCGCCGATGCCGGTCTCGCGGTCGGAGGTGATGTTGGGCGAGAGCACGCTGCCGAACGGCGTTTGCAGCGCGCGGCCGCCGGCGTAGGCGGCGCCGCCGCGCGTGGTGTGGCAGGCCATGCAGTCGCCGGCCTGGGCCAGGTAGGCGCCGCGCGCGATTTTCGCGGCCGGCGTCAGCGCGGCGGTGGCGCCGGGCGCGGGGCCGGCGTCGTCCGGCGGATACAGCATCAGCGCGGCGGCGGCGACCGTGACGAGGACGGCGGCGCCGAGCAGGTAGGGGAGGACTTTTTTCATGGCGCTCATCCTCCGTGTGCGGCGGGGACGCTGCCGCATTGCAGCGGCAACGGCATGGCGATGCTGGCGGCGGGGCGCGCCGCGTTGTCGGCCGCCTGGGTGCCCAGCCAGCCGGTGACGGCGGCCACGTCGGTGTCGGACAGGCGGGCGGCAATGACGGCCATGCAGTCGGGCGCGTTGGCGCGGCGCGCCTTGTTTTTCCAGGCGCCGAACTGGGCGTTGATGTAGTCGGACGGCAGGCCGAGCAGGCTGGGGATGGCGGGCGCGACGCCGGTCAGCTGGGCGCCGTGGCAGGCCACGCAGGCCGGGATTTTTTTATCGATGTCGCCGTGCTGGACCAGCGCCTGGCCGCGCGCCAGCGCCGCCTGCGTCGTGTTGCCGGGCGGCGGCAGCGGCGGGTAGGGCGGGTGCTGGTCGGAAAAGTATTCGGCGATTTCGTGCAGGTAGGCGTCGGGCAGGTGGTCGACCATATAGGTCATCATCGGATACTGGCGCCGGCCTTCGCGGAAGTTGAGCAGCTGGTTGTAGAGGTAGCCGGCCGGCTTGCCGGCGATGCGGGGGAAGTAGGCGTCCTGCTTTTCCTTGACGGCGTGGCAGGCGATGCAGGCGGCCACGCGCTGTTCCAGCGTGTCGGGCGCGGTGTCGGCCGCCATGCTCGGGGCGGGCCAGGCGGCGCAGCCCAGGGCCAGCGCGATGCGCAGCGCAGCAGTCGGGGAAATGGGCATGGGGATACCGTTTATATTGTTGATGCGATTTTTTGGGAAACCCGTTGGATGCTCGGCAGTATTGGCGTTGCGACAAGGATATACCTGGGCGGGAAATAAAGACAGGGGGAGATGGGGTGGGGGCGTAAACGTGAGGGGCACTGTTACGTAAAACGGGGTCAGACCACAGTTTCGAATGAATC
>NZ_JANXMI010000205.1 GCF_025354735.1 Rugamonas sp. | reverse complement strand
TCCCGCCTAATGATTAGGCAGGAGTAGTAGAACACCTGGGTCAGTTTTCGGTCGGCGCGAGGCCTATAGGTGGGTCAATTTTCGGTCGGCGCCAACACTTACCAATTTTCTTTGCAATTATATCTTCGTGCTCAGACTGTTTTTCTTTGCTCCGTCGTTTGCTAGTGACTATCCTCAACTCGCTTTTTTCCGGAATGGTCACGTAGTATATGTTCGACGTTCCCGGTCGTTCTATCCGTGTTACCCATCCCTTGCTCACTAGAGAAGTGATGGCATTACTCGCATTTGACCTCGAGATTCCAGTGCACTCTTTAATAGTCACGTAGCATGGGAATGCTTTTCCAGTTTCTGCGTTAGCGTAGCGGCAGAGGCACATCATGATGCGGCGCTCTTGGTCCGTTAGCCTCGAATCAAGCAGGACTTCCACAGGCATCACAATGAACATGCCAGGCATATTGTCGTAATAACGCTTTTTCTCGTTCACTTTATTGACGGTGGGGGGCATTTTCAAGCCTCCATCATTTTGGTCAGCTTCCGACGCGTGTATTCTACAGCAGCCCTGCGTTTGTCATAAGTTGAATACCGCTCCAGCGAGAATTCCCACGGCCTCAGCATTTCTTTCCCCGTGTAGAGCATATAAAGGCCGCCTTTTCTCGTGTCTGTGTAGAACTGGCATTCAGCCTTATCACTGTCGATGGTGATTACGAATACGTCCCCGCCGTTCTGACACGCTGCCTCTGCGAATGTCCCATATAAAAACATCGCGCGCTCGATTTTGATTGTGTGCTTGCGGCTCCAAGCTGCTTTAAGCGCCATTTCGTAACCTGCAGTTCGTACTCGTTCGATGTTCATTTGTTTCACCTTTCTTAGTGGAGTGTGGAGCTTGTGTCCTGCTCATACTAAGTAAAGGTACCAACTCACGAAAACGTGACTAAAAGCGCCCCATCCGAAAATATATTTTTCTATCAATTACGGTAGATTGATACCCCAAGACTATTCTGTGCGGTTCCGGCTGCTTCTTCACTTGCTCAGCAGCTCTTTGCGAAACGCTTTAAGTATTCCTGCGCTTCCGAGTAACTCAAGCTCCCCCACCTCTTCTTTGATTCTTTTTGCTTTTTTGATAAGCTCGGGGTGCATGTTCCGGACAACTAGTACCGCGCGCTGCATTCCTGTCTCAGAATCGAACACTAGTCCATCTGCGCCAGCCCAGCCTTTTCCCATGACAACACCGTCTCGCAGCGCCTTTCGTAGGCTTGCAGCTCCTAAAACTGTTTTCCCAATGCGATGCTGCGCCGTCAAGTAGTCTACTGCCGGACCTTGGCGCCCGACGTCGAGTTGAGAAAGGTCATACCCGTCTTTGAATAGTGGTACTTTCACGCCTTCGTTTGCTTGGATTGCCCCGGTGCTCGTCAGCACGTACACGTAGACGCCCAGTGCGCTGTCCCGCCTTAAGACCAGTCCATTCGTTTGTAGCCGCTTTAGGACTTTGTCGGCGCTCACCCTTGCGCTGTGAAGGTTTTCCTCGCCCCATACCCATTTTGCTAACTGGCTAGCGCTCAGCCAACCCACAAGGCCTATCGCTTGCAGTACCCTCATCTCGTTTTCTCGTGCTTTTGCCGAATTGCTGTTCATCGTTGTACCCCCTCTTGTTGTATTTGCAACGTATAGATACAACGACGAAAATCTGCTCACTTGCGTTAACGGGTCGTCTTCCCGGCCGCTGGACGCGGCCTCCAGACTCGTCGCTGTCGCTCCGTCCCTACGATGGGGCACCCGCCCTTCGCTCCTCCTCCGTCGTCGCTTCGGCCGGGGGGCCCCACGCTTTCGACTCGCCGACTACGTCGCCTCATATGAAACCATGGGGCCCCCCGCCCTCGGGCGTGCCGGCTGCGCCCCACTCCTGCCTCTCCTCGCCTGGGGGCTCGTCGGTGCAAGAGCGGCCCCCGCCAATGCCTGCCCGCGGGGGCAGGCACGTCTTCGCTGGACGCTCGACGCACACGGTCGTGTGTTGCGGCACTCGCGTCCGCTCATGTCGACGTCAACAGCCACCTCGCTACTCGACGGATGTTGCTATACGTAGCAGGTCAATAACGAAAGCGCAAAACATGTTTGTCGATTATTTCAATTTTCTCTCAGGCCGAGCTTTTAACGCGGGTGCAGCAGCTTACCGCGCTGGTTGGACCCGGCACGCGCCCGCACATTTCGGAACGTACTCCGGAGTTTGGGTAGATGGATGGGACGAGGCCTATCTTTCCGATAACACAGTGGCTCAAGATGAGTTTGCAGTATGTTACTAATCACAAGGGATTATGATATGGCGGTTAATGTCGACGGTAGTGTTTCGGTTTTTCAAGGTCGTTTGATGTCACCGCGCGAAGCCGCTGAAGCAACCCGCGGGCGTGGGATAGCTGCTGAATACACGAGTAAATGGCACTTGTGCGGCGACGTGAATGAACAGCTATTTGCGCTGTGCGCCGCCGGGTCGCCGCCAGGATTCGCTGTCGGCTCATTCAAAACGCCTGGCGGTGCAGTTTTCGCGTCGTTCATCCTTCAGATGAAAAATCAGCAAGCTCGATTTCTGCTGCCGCTATCTACTGAGAAATGCATAAGGTTTCTCGAGCAGGCCGAGCGTACAGGCTTGTGCCTATCTCTGGGCCGTAATGGCGCGGAACAAGCGATGCTTGCGCCGTTCGCTGTGGAGGATATGCTCGAGCCTCTTCGACGTCACGCTAAGCTCCTGAGCCGTTTGCCCCGGGACCTGACTGCGGAAGACCTTCGTTTTGCCGGTCAGCAGCTGATGTCGTTTGACGGCGCGCCAAGCATCATGGGCGAGTATGCTCTCGATGGTATCAGTTTGACGGTCGTGCTCGACAATATGTAGGAAAATAATACACATAAAGTAACATTAATTCACGAGGCTCGCTTTTTGCGAGCCTTTTTTTCACTCATCAATCCAAAAAGTTATTTCGAAGATGTGAGCACTTGTCTGAACGGTCGTGTATCGATGCCGCCGGGGCATTTGGAAAAAGGCATAATACAGCATAATTTTTTGATAGCTTATCATTCTAGCTCAGGCATCGGAATATTTGGAAAAATCTCCTTCTGAATTTTCTTGGATATTTCATGATTATATTTTTTGCTCCAACCCCATTTCTCTGTGGCGATATTCAGTCCGTCGAAGCATTCCATAACAAACCTAATAGCTTTCTGTGGACTAGTTTCCACCAATATTCTTCCACCTCGTTTCTTGAAGTGCTTGGTATTGGTCGCGCACGTGCATGTGGCTATCCACATTAGCGTAGAGTAGCGTTCTTCTCCAGCGCAAAGATACCACTCTCTTATTTCATTTCGCGCTGCTAATGCCCAGCGTCGAATTTCTGGAATCTGGAACACTTCCCTCGAGTCATATTCATATCCATACGTAGCGATGTACAGCTTACCCTGAACTGCTAATGTGAGCTTCTCGTTTCGCGTAATCCTTGCTATGAATTTCTTCAGATTTAAAATATTCAGAGATTCAATGTCTTTCCTTGGAATACTGTATTGAATGAACGAATCCTCTTCAATTTTACTTAGCATTTCTTGGTCCTGCTCGAACTCTGATACATGATTCTCAACAGCACCAAAGAGAGCTCGAATCTCATTCATGCTACTTTCGCAGAGTTTCTTTTCTTTGGGAATCGGATGCCTCCACCCTGTCTCGCTAAAATCGACTTTTTCTTTTTCCAAAAGACTCCAATAACACTCCTTGTTTTCCGGGTTGCAAATAATAAGCAGCAGGGGAGTGGGGAGATTTAGAAAATAATTTAGATGCTCTTTGCTATCTCTATACCAATGCATTTGCCCGCTAGAAGCCAGGTAGCTTTTCCCGGTTTTTACCTGAACAGCAATAAATTGTCCTGTTACACTCCCGGCGGGCGAGACATAGTCTACATAACCGTCTACTCCGAAATCGTGCTCTTGATGAGTTCGTCTAAAAACCCATCCAAAGTCATCATTGAAGATTGTCGAGACGGTATTTATTCCAATCTCTGCCGTTCTGCCTGTGTTTTGTCTTTTCGGGAAATTTTCCGTCATTTTATTGGGTGCCTCAAAAACTCGTCTTACTATTCTCAATAAAAGTACGCCTAGGCGCGTGCGGACCGCTTGTGCATTATCGATGAAAAATATTGACGGCAATTAAAATTGGTTGTAGGCGAATATATAATTCTTCAATCTAGCGGTCGGTTCATAACAGACATCCTTGTAACGTTTACGGCCCGACTCGGAGATTAAGAAAAGGTTCTTCTTAGCCCTAGACCCAATAACGTACAGCAGCTTCTGAGCGCTTTCGTCACCGTTCTCGTCGCTAAAGTGAGGGACCATGCCTTCTAGTAGTCCATAAGCAATAACTACCTCGAATTCAGCGCCCTTGACTCCATGAATAGTTGATACAGTTATCCCTTTCCTTGCTTCAAATAACTTCTTAAAATATTTAATATCGCCGATTTCATCAATTCCCTCTTTTTTTAGTTTCTCAACTTGTTTTTCGGAACTTTCAAAAAAGGCCGTCTTCTGTTGAGCAAGCGAAGGATAATGCTTCAGGTCTACCTTAATCTCGGCGAGAAATCTCTCGAAGAAAATCTGCAAGTAAAGTAATCCATCTTGCTCGGCAATCTTAATAGAATTGCAGACTCTCAATACCGATTTATTCGTAAGCTCATCGATATGCAAGCCCGCTAAGTGAAGGTCACCCAATAGTTCTCTCGCCCACCTCATTCTTCGAATATACATTCCAGGCGATGGCTCAGTTAGCGCTAGTCGAGAGACTTTAAACCAAAAATTCTCAAAATCACGTGCAAAGGGGACCATGCCGGGACCATCGAACGTACACTCAGGCATTGCGCTGCTCAACCTCCTGCACGTCGATGCCAAGTGAACCCACCATGGAGCAATGATGCAGATTTCTTTAGGGGGGATACCTACTACGTTAATATTATGCTGGATGATACGAATAATTTCGTCTACAAGGTTATCTCGCTCAACTGTAGAGTTATAGCATATGATACTGGGATAATCTTTGTTTTTAGACGCTGGTTCAATATTTTTCTTATTTAAATTGAAGTGGCTAAAGTATGAAATAATTCTTTCGCTGGAGCGATAGTTCTTGGACAACTCTAGTTCGCTAAATTCGTGCCCGGTCATGTTTTTTAGGTCATCAATGGCAATTGGGTATCCTCCCAAAGATTCGTATATTGCTTGATTGGGGTCGCCAACAATAAATAACGATGTTTCATTTGTGGCGCGCAGAATCAATGAAATTATTTCGTATTGCAATTCCTTAGTGTCTTGAAATTCATCGATAAGAATATCTTTAAATATCCCAGATAAGGATTTGCAAATTGAACCATTTCCAGCTATCAAGCGATAGGCGTACCAAAGCATCAGTTCGAAGTCAAGAAGTCTGTATTCTTTAAGATATGCGAGATAAGCTACAATCACTTGGTCAACAGCAGCTTTTTTTCGCGTGTCTTTGCATGCTGAGCGATATCCCTTAGAGGTAAAATAAAAGTCACAGTCATAAATGCTGACTTTTGATGCTTTATATGGGGCACATAGCTCCTCTAAAAGCTTCTCTCTATCATGCAAGTCAATTATCGAATAGCCTTTTGATAAGGCTGGCTCATATATCGAATATGGTTTTATAATCCATTCCAAGCAAAAGGCATGGATAGTTCCAATCCAAAGCTGAGTCGAGTCCACACCTAAATTCTCGACACGTTCACGTATTTCGTCGGCTGCACGGTTCGTATACGTAATCGCTAGAACGAATTTGCGATGCGAGTTGATTCTTGATAATTCGTATGCAATCTTATATGTGAGCGTTTTCGTCTTTCCGCTACCTGGGCACGCAATGAGAAAAACGTTGCCAGGAGTTCTAACAGCTATGGCCTGCTCGGTGTTAAGCTCGTTTTCGTCCCATACAAATGTCATGCGAGCACCGCCAAGAATTCGTTGAAAATGTCTGAGGTGAACTTGGTTTTGTATTGTTCTCTGAGGCCGTGAAAATCGGCTCCATCATTTCGATATTTTTCGACTCGAAGGTCCAAAGACAAAATATCTGCGTCGCCTGGATTCTCCGCTGCGAATTTCTCTAACCGGTACTTCATCATATTCGCGATGATTTCTGATGAAAAGCGGCGATGTGTTAAAACTAGGGCGCGAATAAGATAATTTGGAATTCGGGTCTTCCAATTAACATAGCCACCAACCTTAATCGCAAACCACCCCTTTCCTTCTTGAGTGGCCATAGTCAGTACCCTTTTTCCGTAAAGAGCTTTATCGCCCGAAAGCAGTTCGGCCTTTGCTGCGGCACGGGTCGCTGGGTCTACATAAACGGAATCGACTAATCCTGATATGAGTTCAGCATTTCCGCACTGTATGAAATCCACTTCAAAGGTATGAGTAGCATAGTAAACTTGAACCCACGGATTTCCAGCAGCGAAAGCGTCGAGGGTGACTTTGCGCTCCAGGCCCGACTTTTCAGATGCCGCGCATTTTTCTTTATACTTTTTTGTCGCGTCTATATCAGTTACCAGAGGAACTGTATTGATAATTGCGGAGTCCAAATCGGTAACGATAGCGCACTGCTTGCGTATCCTTTTATCATGGAATAATAACGCGACGTTCTGAAAACCAGTGCTGCGAATGTTGATTAGACTAATGCCGAGTTCGTCTAAACTAACGCCGAAAACTTTTTTTACCAGAATAGGAATAAGTAATTCTTCTGCGTCCCCTTCTACAAGCACTACGCTACGCGCGAAGAGCAGATTGCTCCTGATAGCATCAAGATAGCGCTGAATGTTGCCAATCTCTGGGACGGTTAGACCGGTAGCTGGCTGATAAACCTCGGACTCTTTATCGCCTTGCCCAATAATATTGACGTTCTCGACTGCACTCACTTCCGAAATATGAGTTGAATGTGTCGAGTATATTACCTGGGTCTCGCTGTACTGCATCCTATCAAAAAGAGTTTTTTGTATATGGGTATGAATATGCGCCTCTGGTTCTTCTATGATAAGGAAATTCGCAAGAACCTTTTTTTCTTTTTGGTATTTGAACGCAAGTAGTTTTAACGTTAGGTAGATTAGATTTGCGCCGCCCAAACTAAGCTCATTTATTGTGCCCTCATGCCCATCGTTCCCTTCGCCAACAAACAAACGTAACGACTGAAACAATTCTTCAGCTTCGCTCGACAAGTCAGACCGGATAGATAGTCGGCTGGGTGAATATGTTTCGCCAGCAGTTTCTTTGATGGTTTTGTAGACGTCAGACCGTATGAGCTTTACGTCATCCAGTTGCTCAATTGAAGCGTTCAGGTCTCCTACCATCTTGACAATAGGAGCTAAGGCAGCCGGAGCAACATCTCCGCTTTTGCTTTTCAATAAGCTAAACAAGGGGTTAGTTCTGTTATTGTGAAACTCTGAAACGACGTCGCGTAAAGCTTGGATAAAGGTAAAACAAACTTCCTTGTTCAATGATAAATATGATGGTGTCTTGCAGCCTAACACTGAAAATTCTGTTTCTTTGGGGAATATTACGTTCTCAAAATCGCCGACGACCGCTATATAGTCAGCGCGATTTGAGAAATCCATTGTGCTACGCCCGGTAAAGATAGTCTCGTAGTCGGAGATGTCTAATTTGTTTAAGATATTAGCTAAGCCTACCGAGTCGCCAGCTGCTAGTGCAGATAGCCTTAGGCGTACTTCTTTGCGTGGACGGAAGATTAGGTTGTACGTTGCTTTGCCAATTGGACCCCCGAGAACAGCAGCGCCGTGAAGGAATAATGCTTGGATTGCCTCATCATGTGATATGTCTTCGAATTCGAGGCTGAGGATTATCCAGTGTCCCTTCCATGAGCCAATCCCGCGATTAAAATCGTCTTCGTTAAGATGAAAGGCCGCCTTAACCATATTTTCGTCTAACAGTAATCGTATCGCGCGAAATAGGTTACTTTTACCAGAGCCGTTTTCACCGATAATGGTATTTATTCCCTTTTTGAAACACACGGTTGCATTTTGGAAATTTCGGTAGTTGACCAAATTCAGCTTTGAAATATGCATACCGTAGACATCCTCACGTGAAAAATTGCGTTTTGGATATCTTACACCTGTACCATCCTTATGGGAAATTTTCTGCTAGAAAGTAAGTAGCTGTGCTTGGGCGACACATAGTTGCAAGAAAACCCTACCACGTCATGAGGTTTGAGTAGTTTCGAAGTTATTGCACGCTAAGCTGCGTCAAGGTGCCGCGAAACATTTCCTTGGCGTCGATCAGGCGGTTCTTGACGTCCAAAAACAACACATAGAAGGATTCATGCGCCTTGTTGCTGAGCATCATGCGCAGGTATTCCTTCACGGCCTGGGGCGAGCTGAGGGCGTGGCCGGCGCTCAGCTGCTCGCCGATGGCGCGGCGCGCCAACTCCATCACCGCCTGCAATTGCGCGAACTTGGCGGCGCCCAGGCCGTGGATGGCGGAAAAATCCTGCAGGCTGGCGCCGAACAGGGCTTGCAGCGAGCCGAAGTGGAAGACCGTGTCGCGCGCCAGATCGACCGCGCTCTTGCCCTTGACGCCGGTGCGCAGGAACAGGGCCAGCAGTTCCGCGTTCGACAGGGCCTGCGCGCCCTCGCTGATCAGGCGCTCGCGCGGACGTTCCTGTGCCGGCCACTGATTAATTCCCATGTTTTCTCCCGAAAAGCGGCCGCGGCGGCTCACGGCATGCGGCGTGAGCGGCAAGGTGGCTTACAATATCGTTTTGCCAGCCCACAGAATATTATGTCCAACGCGCAACCTGCGGTCGTCACCATGGCGGCCTACCTTACTCTTCATTATCGTCTCGCCAGCGCCGACGGTACTGACATTATCACTACCTTCAACGCGAATCCCGCCACGCTGATGCTCGGTCAGGGGCAGTTGGCGCCCTTCCTGGAAGAGCGCCTGCTCGGCCTGGCCGAGGGTTGCCATGAAACCTTCGTGCTGGCGCCGGACGAGGGCTTCGGTCCGCGCAATCCCGACATGATCCGCTCGGTGACGCGCGCCACGCTGGACGAGAATTCGGCGCCGGACGCCGACTACAAGATCGGCGACCTGGTCGATTTCGCCGCGCCGGGCGGCGGCCGCTTCGCCGGCGTGCTGCGCGAATTGCACGCCGACACAGCTTTGTTCGACTTCAACCATCCGCTGGCCGGCCAGGCGCTGACCTTCGAAGTGAAGCTCATTTCGGTGCTGTAAGCGGCGCCGACAACAAGGACTCCCGATGGACAAAGAAATCTTACTGGCGCAACCGCGCGGCTTTTGCGCCGGCGTCGACCGCGCGATCGAAATCGTTGAACGGGCGCTGCAGCAGTTCGGCGCGCCCATCTATGTGCGCCATGAAATCGTGCACAACGCCTACGTCGTGGCGGACTTGCGCAACAAGGGCGCGATCTTCATCGACGAGCTCGACGATGTCCCGGCCGGCAACACCCTGGTGTTTTCCGCGCACGGCGTCTCGAAGGCGGTGCGCGCCGAGGCGGAGTCGCGCGGCCTGAGCATTTTCGACGCCACCTGCCCGCTGGTGACCAAGGTGCATATGGAAGTGGCCAAGATGCGCCGCGAGGGGCGCGAGATCATCATGATCGGCCATGACGGCCATCCCGAAGTCGAGGGCACGATGGGGCAGGCCGAGCAGGGCATGCATCTGGTCGAAACGCTGGCCGACGTGGCCGGCCTGAACGTGCAGAACCCGGACATGCTGGCCTATGTGTCGCAGACCACCCTGTCGGTTGACGACACGGCCGACATCATCGCGGCGCTGAAGGCGCGCTTCCCGCAGATCGCCGAGCCGAAGAAGGGCGACATTTGCTACGCCACCACGAACCGTCAGGAAGCCGTCAAGTTCATGGCGCCGCAGGTGGAGCTGGTGATCGTCGTCGGCAGCCCGAACAGTTCCAACTCGAACCGCCTGCGCGAAGTGGCGGAGAAAATGGGCACGCCGGCGTACATGGTCGACAACGCCTCGCAGATCGATCCGCAATGGCTGGACGGCAAGCTGCGGGTGGGTGTGACGGCCGGTGCGTCGGCGCCGGAAGTGTTGGTGCAGGCCGTCATCGACCGCTTGAAGGAATGCGGCGTGCGCAGCGTGCGCGCGCTCGACGGCGTGCAGGAATCGGTGATTTTCCCGATGCCCAAGGGCCTGGACGGCGGCAAGACCGACGTCGCCTGAGCGCAAGCGGGACGGGAACGGCGCGGGAAAAAGCGTCGCCGCAATGAAAAATCGAGGGCAAGCCTGCGTACAGGCTTGCCCTCGATGCGTTTGGCGCGACTTAAATTACTTGGTCACGGCCAGCAGCGAACGTTTGCCGCCTTTGTAGGTGTACAAGGTCAGCGTGCCTTCCTTCATGTCGCCGTTCTTGTCGAACTCGATGTGGCCGGTGACGCCCTTGCGGTTGGTCTTGGCCAGGAAAGGCAGGTATTTCGCAGGATCCGAGGAGCCGGCTTTTTGCATCGCCTCAACCATCGTCATGATGGAGTCGTAGACGTAAGGAGCATAGATCTGCACGTCGACGCCGAATTTCTTCTTGTATTCGGCGCGGAACGCGTCGGCCGCCGGCTTCTGCGCTTCTTCGACGCCGCCCGCTTCCGCGCACACGACCTGATTGTCGGCCATCGCGTCGCCGGCCAGGGTGGCCAGCGCTTCGGTACAGATGCCGTCGCCGCCCATCAGCTTGGCGTTGATGCCCAGTTGTTTCATCTGGCGCAGCATCGGGCCGGCCACGGCGTCCATGCCGCCGAAGAAGATCACGTCCGGATTCTTGGCCTTGATCGCGGTCAGGATGGCGCCGAAATCGGTCGCCTTGTCGGTCGTGTATTGGCGGCCGACGATTTCGGTGCCGGCTTTCTTGCTGTTCACGCCCTTGATGAACTCTTCGGCAACGCCTTGGCCGTAAGCGGTGCGGTCATCGATGACGGCGACTTTCTTGGCCTTGTTGATTTGCACTGCGTAGCGACCCAGGGTACCGCCCAGTTGGCCGTCATTGGCGACCAGACGGAAGGCGGTCTTGAAGCCTTGTTGGGTGTACTTCGGATTGGTCGCCGACGGCGAGATTTGTGGAATGCCCGCTTCGTTGTAGATTTTCGACGCAGGGATGGTGGTGCCGGAGTTCAAGTGACCGATCACGCCGTTGACTTTGGCGTCGACCAGCTTCTGGGCGACGGCGGTCGCTTGTTTCGGATCGGCGGCGTCATCTTCGGTCAGCAGTTCGAATTTTACTTTTTTGCCGCCGATCATCACGCCCTTGGCGTTGAGTTCGTCGATGGCCATGCGCGCGCCGTTTTCATTGTCCTTGCCCAGATGGGCAATGGCGCCGGAAATCGGGCCGACGTGGCCGATCTTGACGACTTCTTGGGCAGCTGCCGCGCCGGCGAATGCGAAAGCGATGGCGCCAGCCAGTGGAATCATTTTTGTACTGATTTGCATTAGGTCTTCTCCAGAGGATATTAAAAAACAGGGACTTGCCGAACATACCGCGGCCTTGTGCGCTGCGGCGGGGCGATACCAAATTTCTCTTACCGGGCTAATCGAGTAGCCTCTTTTACTATCCTGCCATGCTGTCAAACCACCCGGTGGCGCTGAAGACTCGCTGCTGAGCGGTTGGTAGCAAGATGACATAGGGCTGTGCCGTATGTCAACATACATATACAAGCAAGCCTTATCCCGCCCTATGCCTATTTCTATAACGGCGCCAAGATCCGTGGGACCGTGGCGCCGTTGTACTGCGGATTGCGGCTATGCCCCGAGGCTTAGCTTAGAACTTGTGACGCATGCCGACGGTCAGGCCGGTCGAAGCGTGGCCGACGATCTGGTCGCTGCTGCCGCCGCTGGATGCATCGCCGACATAGTTCGTGCCAGCCGAATCATTGCTGATGCGGGCGTACGAAGCGTAGAGGTTGGTGCGCTTGGACAGCGAGTGCAGGTAGCCGACGCCGAATTGCTTGCCGCCTTTATTGCTGTTGGATACGCGGTCGTTTTTGTCGATGTAGGAAGCGACCACTGCGCCCGCTGCGCTGACCGGTACGGTCACGCCGACCATGTAGTCGCGGAAGCTGGCGCCGGAAACTTCGTTTTTGTCGGTTTCGTAGGCTGCATGCACGGTGGCCGGGCCGAAGTTATAGGTACCGCCGACCAGCAGGACCTTCTGGCCGCCGGTGGCTGCCGCAGGCAGGGCGTCGAAACGGTTGACTTTGTTGTAGGCAACGGTGAACACCACAGGGCCGTTGTTGTAATCAGCCGACAAACCGAGCGTGTGGCCAACTTTGCCTTCGCCGGCGCCGTACAGGACGTTACCGGTCAAGCCGTTCATGGTCGGGGTGCTATAGGTCACGGCGTTGTCGGTGCGGACATCGCCTGCGCTCATCAGGTTGACGGTCTGGCCTGGCAGGCCTGTGCCGAACGGGTCGATGGAATCGATCGAGATGAAGATCGGATCGTACTGGCGACCCAGGTTCGCTGCACCGAAGGCGCCGGACAGGCCGACGAATGCCTGGCGGCCGAACAGGCGACCGCCTTGGCGGGTCATGCCGGTGTCGAGGTCGAAGCCGTTTTCAATTTGGAAGTTTGCCTTCAAACCGCCGCCCAGATCTTCCGTGCCTTTGAAACCCAGGCGATTGCCCGATTGCACACCCGTGGCCAGTTTCGTGATCGAACCGGCGATGGCGCCGGTTTCACGCGTGATACCGGCGTCGACTACGCCATACACGGTCACGGACGATTGTGCCGAAGCTATGCCTGCGAAGGAGGCCAGAACTGCGAGTGCGAGAAGCGATTTTTTCATTTGGGGTCATCCTAAAAGAGTATGTTGTACAACTTCTTAATATTGCATTCGGCCGGCTGGTAGCCGAGACCTGCTTGTACTTTTGATTCAAGAAGCTGGTCTTATTTGACCAAAAATTACTTACTTCACATACAAAAATCATCAGAAAAGAGCAATTGAGTTGATTTTGTAGACTTTTTTACGACACATTATTGTCATAAAGTATCAATATCAGCGCTTGTTGATCATTTTGATAATATTGTATTTCGCACCGAGTTGGGGCGGAAATAGCGGAATCCGAGGAATTTTCCTGTCGTTGCCGGCGCGGCCGGAATATGTCGAATTCGCACCAAGGTAACATTTCTCGCAAGACAACAGAATTTTATTTGGGGCGAATGTGAATTTTCGTGATGTTTGCCGTATTCTTCGCTATTATGGCAGCGCTTTAGAAATTGCCTTCTAATCATCCTGGCTACTGTATTCGACAGGCAATGGCAAAGCACCTACCGCATGCTCGGGCTCCGGGACAGCTGCTGTCACCGGAAGTATGTGCGTAGTCGCGCCTCTTGATTGTCAATACAGCATGCTCATGTGGCATCCGCAACCGCTGGTTCGGATGCTGTTCTTGTTTTGACGGCGTTTGTTGCGCAAAATATAATTCGACTCATAAAGGGCAGGCAAACATGGATACATTTATCCAACAAATCATCAATGGCCTGGTGCTGGGCAGCATGTACGCGCTGGTCGCCCTGGGCTATACGATGGTGTATGGCGTACTCAACCTGATCAACTTCGCCCACGGCGACGTGCTGATGATAGGCGCGATGGCGGGTCTGACCATCCTCAAACTCCTCAATTCCTTCGCGCCCGACCTGCCCGGCTACGTCAAGCTGGCCATCGCCATCGCCGGCGCGATTCCCGTGTGCATGCTGGTGAACATCATCATCGAACGCATCGCCTACCGCCGCCTGCGCAACGCGCCCCGGCTGGCGCCCCTGATCACGGCCATCGGCGTGTCGATCCTGCTGCAGACTTTCGCGATGATGATCTGGGGCCGCAATCCGCTGCCCTTCCCGCAACTGCTGTCATCCGAGCCGATCATGCTCGGCGGCGCCCTGATCTCGCAGACCCAGGTGCTGCTGCTGGTGCTGGCGGCCGTCTCGATGGGCGCGCTGGTGCTGCTGGTGGAGAAAACCAAGATGGGCCGCGCCATGCGCGCCACGGCGGAGAATCCCCGCGTCGCCGGCCTGATGGGCGTCGATTCGAACAAGGTCATCGTCGCCACCTTCGCCATCGGCGCGGCGCTGGCCGCGGTGGCCGGGGTGATGTGGGGCGCCAATTATTCGTCGATCCAGTTCGCCATGGGCTTCACGCCGGGCTTGAAGGCCTTCTCGGCGGCCGTGCTGGGCGGCATCGGCAACATCTACGGCGCCATGATAGGCGGCATCGTGCTGGGCATCATCGAAAGCCTGGGCGCCGGTTACATCGGCGACCTGACGGGCGGCTTCCTCGGCAGCCACTACCAGGACATCTTCGCCTTCGTGGTCCTCATCATCGTCCTCACGATCCGGCCCTCCGGCATCATGGGTGAACGCGTCGCCGACCGCGCTTAAAGCTCAGGATAGGAAAACATCATGGCTAGTTTCTTCGACTTCGACGTCAAAAACACTCCGGGCAAGGCCTACAGCAGCATGGGCTTGATCCTGCTGGGGCTGATCATCTTCCCCTTCTTCGCCGCCCAGTTCGGCAACTCGTGGGTGCGCATCATCGACATCGCGCTGCTCTACATCATGCTGGCGCTGGGCCTGAACATCGTGGTCGGCTTCGCCGGCCTGCTGGACTTGGGCTACATCGCCTTCTACGCGGTGGGCGCCTACATGACGGGGCTGCTGGCCTCGCCGCAGTTCGCCGCCCTGCTCGAATCGGTGGTGAGCCAGTATCCGGCGCTGGGCGACTTCCTCGTCAGCGTGCTGGGAGAGGAAATCCGCACCAACGGCATCCATCTGTCGGTGTGGTTGATCGTGCCGCTGGCGGCCGCCACGGCGGGCCTGTTCGGGGCCCTGCTGGGCGCGCCGACCTTGAAGCTGCGCGGCGACTACCTGGCCATCGTGACGCTGGGTTTCGGCGAGATCATCCGCATCTTCATGAACAATCTGAACGAGCCGATCAACTTCACCAACGGTCCGCAGGGCATCAACCTGATCGATCCGATCCGCATCTTCGGCGTCTCGCTGGGCGGCGAGGCCGGCTCCAAGGCCACCGTCGTGGTGGGCGGATTCTCGATGCCGTCGGTGAACGCGTATTACTTCCTGTTCCTGTTCCTGTGCATCGCCATCGTCTTCGTGACGACGCGTTTGCAGCACTCGCGCCTGGGGCGCGCCTGGGTGGCCATCCGCGAGGACGAAATCGCCGCCAAGGCGATGGGCATCAACACCCGCAACGTGAAGCTGTTGGCCTTCTCGATGGGCGCCTCCTTCGGCGGCGTGGCCGGGGCGATGTTCGCCTCCTTCCAGGGCTTCGTGTCGCCGGAATCGTTCTCGCTGACGGAGTCGATCGCGGTGCTGGCGATGGTGGTGTTGGGCGGCATCGGCCACATCCCCGGCGTGATCATGGGCGGCGTGCTGCTGGCGGCCTTGCCGGAAGTGCTGCGCCACGTGGTGGAGCCGGCGCAGATCGCGCTGTTCGGCCATGTCCTGATCGAAGCCGAAGTGCTGCGCCAGTTGCTGTACGGCCTGGCCATGGTGCTCATCATGCTGAACCGTCCGGCCGGCCTGTGGCCAGCGCCCAAGCATGAGGACCGCCCCGACGCCGATATCGACAAACCAGAACCAGCGACCGGCGTGATGGCGGCGTAAGGGAGAGACCAGATGAGCGAACAGATTATTCTCAACATCGCCGGCGTGAACAAGCGCTTCGGCGGCCTGCAGGCGCTGACCGACGTCGGCATCAAGATCACCAAGGGGCAGATCTACGGTCTGATCGGCCCGAACGGGGCCGGCAAGACGACCTTCTTCAACGTCATCACCGGCCTGTACCAGCCGGACACGGGCACCTTCGAGCTGGCCGGCAAGCCGTACTCGCCGTCGGCGCCGCACGAGGTGGCGAAGGCGGGCATCGCCCGCACCTTCCAGAACATACGCCTGTTCGGCGAGATGACGGCGCTGGAGAACGTCATGGTGGGGCGCCACGTGCGCTCGCACCAGGGCGTGTTCGGCGCGGTGTTCCGCCACAAGGCGGCGCGCGAGGAGGAGGCGTCGATCCGCCGCCGCGCCCAGGAATTGCTGGACTTCGTGGGCATCGGCCAGTTCGCCAACCGCACCTCGCGCTTCCTCTCCTACGGCGACCAGCGCCGCCTGGAGATCGCCCGCGCGCTGGCGACGGACCCGCAACTGCTGGCCCTGGACGAACCGGCGGCCGGCATGAACGCGACGGAGAAGCTGGCGCTGCGCGAGCTGCTGGTGAAGATCAAGGCCGAGGGCAAGACGGTGCTGCTGATCGAGCACGACGTGAAACTGATGATGGGTCTGTGCGACCGCATCACGGTGCTGGAATACGGCAAGCCGATCGCCGAGGGCGTGCCGGCGGACATACAGAAAAACCAGGCGGTGATTGACGCCTATCTGGGAGGATCGCACTAATGAGCGAGAACGTACTGAAGGTAGCGGGACTGAAGGTGGCGTACGGCGGCATCAAGGCCGTCAAGGGCATCGACCTGGAAGTGAACAAGGGCGAGCTGATCGCGCTGATCGGCGCCAACGGGGCGGGCAAGACGACGACCCTGAAGGCGATCACGGGCACCCTGCCGGACTGCAAGGTGGAGGGCGCCGTGTCGTATCTGGGCGAGTCGCTGAAGGGCACGAAATCCTTCCATCTGGTGGAGAAGAAGCTGGCCATGGTGCCGGAGGGGCGCGGCGTGTTCACGCGCATGTCGATCCAGGAGAACCTGATGATGGGCGCCTACACGCGCGACGACAAGGCGGGCATCGAGGCCGACATCGCCAAGTGGTTCGACGTGTTCCCGCGCCTGAAGGAGCGCGCCGCGCAGATGGCCGGCACGCTGTCGGGCGGCGAGCAGCAGATGCTGGCGATGGCGCGCGCGCTGATGAGCCATCCGAACCTGCTGCTGCTCGACGAGCCGTCGATGGGCCTGTCGCCGATCATGGTCGAGAAGATCTTCGAGGTCATCCGCAACGTCTCGAAGGAGGGCATCACCATCCTGCTCGTCGAGCAGAACGCCAAGCTGGCGCTGCAGGCGGCGCACCGCGGCTATGTGATGGACTCCGGTTTGATCACGATGACGGGCAAGGCCAGCGACATGCTGGACGATCCGCGCGTCAAGGCGGCCTACCTGGGCGAGTAATGTCGTAAAACCGCAACACGAAACGGCGCCGATGGCGCCGTTTTCGCGT